>DASUVR010000402.1:0-7467 GCA_036378855.1 Gemmatimonadales bacterium
CGCCCCGGTCACGGCAATGGGCCAGACCCCGGCCGGCGACAGCGCGGCCCGATCACCCCAAGACAGCTCCCCAGCCCAAAGCGACAGTGCGGCCCGCAGCACCTCCACCCCTGATAGCGGGTCGGCGGATACCACCCGGACGCTTTCCGACACCTCTCAGCCGGCGACCGGAGCATCCGGATACCGGGGAGCTCCTGACACCGCCCGGGCGCGCGGAGCGGTGGACTCGATCCAGCCGGCCGCCGCAACGCCCAAAGACAGCATCCTGAGCACGGCATGCAGCGGTTCGGCCGGCCCCAACGCCACGGCACCGAACCTGTTGGTCGTCATCTTCACCCCGGAAAGCGGACGAGCCGAGCGCGCCTCCGTGACCAAAAGCGTGAAAGGCAAGCTCCTCGGTCAGGTGGCGTCGGAGCCGGGTGCGTACTACCTCTGGGTGCCATCCCAAGGCCAGGAGTTCCGGCTCCGAGCCGTCGCCGACCAGCTGATTCGACACCCCCTGGTACGGCAGGTCGGATCCCGTGTTTGCCCACCGGCTCCGCCGGCCGATACTACTCGTCCCGGAGCGACTACTCAGCGGCCTCCAGAGCGTTGATCCGGGCCCCGGCGTACTGATTAGAAACGGTCGGGTGCGCCGCACCGAGCCGAGTGGCAACCGGTTCTCCTGGTGCGGAAGGTCCGGAACGACCGTCGGACGGCCGGCATCCAGGTACCAGCATGGCACCGAGAATAACAGCCAGGATGAAAGCGAAGCCCCGTGGAGCGGACAGCACAAACCCTCCTGCGGTTCGTTCGGCGGCCCGACCGGCATGGCCCTGCGCATTGATGCGCACCGGGCGGTAGCCTCGAGGCTTTGCGTCCCCGCCTTTCGGCGGGTTTGCCTTTGTCGCGACCCTCGCTAGAGGGTACGATCCTGCCGTTCAGTGATGAGTGGGTGGGTCAGCCGGATAACGGCTGATCTCCAGCCGAAGTATCGGTCTCTCCGCCAGCAAACTGAGGCTTTTGCTTTATTGGGAAGCTACTGGTCGCACACCGGTACGCCCGGCCGGGATTCGTGCCGCCGTTGCGCGTCGGTTACCGGGGGATGGGCCACCGGGCCAAACCAGATGACACAGCTCTTTCCGGGGAAGCGGGCATGGGTGGCTTTCGCCGTCCAGCTCTGGGCGTCCGCCGAAAGAATCCTGATTTGCACGTCATTGTGCCAGAGGTATTGCAGCGCCAGATTCTCCGGCCGCTTGGCGTAGAACCCCTGCATGGCGAAGAACGTCTCCTGCGAGTGCGCCAGATTCCGAAGGTCGACCTTCATGAGCACTCTGGGGTCCAGAGCGTTCAGCGCATTTTCAGTATCGGGCGACGCTGACTGAGGCTGGGCCGCCTTTGCCGCCGGGGACGGCTCCGCTGCCGCCGGCGGCGAGGGCTGTGGTAGCGAGACCCGAGCGTCGTCACAGGTCGGGACGCCCTCCCGGCCGCGCCGGCCGTACTTGACCGTCGTTGGGCGGTTCCGCGCTCGACCGACGAAGATCACGCAGTCCCGCCCCGGAAGACTGGAATGAGTACCCCTGGCCGCCCAGCCGTCTCTCGAGATCCGCAGGAATCGTATCGTCGTGTTGGAGTCTGGCTTCAATCCCAGAATCGACAGCTCGTCGGTATAAGTGCCGTTCTCGGCAAAAAACGTCTCCTCAGCCGCAACCAGGCGTCGCAGCGTCCGTCTGGTATCGGAAAAGGCGGCGGCGGCAACTTCCGGATCTATCTGGCCGTCATCGCGCCGCTCTCCACGTGGTTGGGTCGGACCGCGACCCGAGTCAGCGGTGCTATCCGCGCGAACCCGTGCCAGAGTCCGTCGCAGGCTGACATCATCACAGGCTGCCGACAACTGGAGCACTGCCAGGAGCAAGCCAAGCGTTGACCGATTCACGTACGGCTATCCCTTCCCGGGTGCGTCGGGTGATCTGGGTCTATAGGATCGAATGCGAGCCGTCGTTGGTGAGCCTGCTCAGATCTCGGTCGGCCATTCGGCGCTGGCGACGGAGCAGTCTGCTCCCTCGATCGCAAGAGAGCAGACGCTGCGTGGGCTCGGGTCCAGGGTGTGCAGCGTCCAGTCCGTGGAAGGAGTCCATTGATTCAACTCAGGCCGGTAGAACAGGATGCCTTCGGGGAGAGTGCCGACATCAATGTGATTTAACTGCAGGGTCATGCCCCGGCCATCCGCCTTGATGTAAGCCTCCTTTCTGGTCCAGAGTCGCGCAAATATCCGAGAGTAATCGCTGGCATCGGTTCCCTCGAGCGCGGCCTGCTCGGAGGCACAGAAGACCAGAGCAGCAACCCCGGCATCGGCCGCGTCCAGTGGAAGAACTTCTACATCGACTCCCACTTGGCGATCACGGGCAACGGCGACGACGAGCGTCTCGGCGGAATGAGACACATTGAAGCGCAGTTCGGAGTGGCCCGGGAGATAGGGTTTCCCATTTTCCGTATAGCCGAACCGGACCCCATTCGGCGCCACGTCCAGGTAGCTGGCGAGAATTTGCCGGAGCACACCACGTCCCGCCTTGAAGCGCCGCCGATCGCGCTCAAAGTGAAAGCGGGCGGCACGAGCACGCTCATCCTGATCGAGATATGAGGCGAGTTGCGCCAGGCGGTGTCCTTCCATGGCCAGGTCCGAATGCCACAGGTGTATCTCATCCGTGGCCAATCGGCGACCTGAGACGTCCGATTGCCTCTCCGCCGGTGCAGGCGCAGTCATCAGGCGGAAGCCCGCGCACGATCCAGACAGGCTCTGAGCTGTCTCGCTAGCTCCTGGACCTGAGGCTCGTGAATCATCGTCATATGCTCCCCGGTCACTTGGTGTACCTCGACCCCTCCCATGGCCACCCGCCCCCAACCCAGGGTGCCTCCGGCGGCAGCCGGCGAGCCTGGCACCTGGGCTTTGAAGAGGGTGACGGAGCCAGGGTACGGTGCAGGCTGATAACACCGCGCCGCCTGCTCCAGCGCTCGGGATGGTTGCCGGAGAAGGGGAAGCACCGGACGCCCGAGTTGGAGCGACCACCGGTACGCTCTGACGCCAAAGAGCCGCATGGTGATGTTCTCGGCCCGCTCTCGGAGAAACCCGGGAATCGCTCCATGCTCGAGGGCTGCGAGGCGTCGCACGTTCTGGGTAAAGAGCTTCCACCATTTCCTGGCACTGCCGGCGAGCCGCCGATGGTAGGGGCGGGTGCCAACGTTACGGCATCTGCTGTCGATCAGACCGAGAAAGGCCACCTCCTGGCCTGCCGCGACCAGCTGACGAGCCATCTCGAATGTCAGCTCTCCCGCCCAGCAGTAGCCACACAGAAAGTAGGGACCCGTTGGTTGTTTCACCCGCATCTGTTGCACGTACCTCGCTGCTAACTCTTCGAATGTGGTGAGCACCGGTGCAGTTCCCGAGTCTCGGGTGAGCTCGAACCCACAGATTGGGAGATCCGCTCCAAGCAATGGCACCAGCTCTCGGTACAGCGTGAGCTGACCATCAACCAGGTGCACTATGAACAGTGGTGGCCCCTGCCGGCCCGATTGCAGCACGACCAGACCATTCCCCGGAGGGCTCGAAGGCTCCTGGGAAAGGGCCTCGGCCAATCGGCGGACCGTTGGAGCCTGGAACAGTGTGGAGACGGGAAGCTTCTGACCGAAAGACTTCTCTAGCTCGGCAAAGAGCTTGACCGCCAGGAGTGAATGCCCACCCAGCTCGAAGAAGTTGTCGTCCAAACCGACCCGATCTAGCTCGAGCAAATCTTGCCACACTTTGGCGATGGCCTTTTCTGTCGACGTAGCCGGCGGAGTGCCGTTGGTTTGGGTATTGGATTTGGCGGACTGAGGCCGGGGCAGGGCACCGCGGGCGATCTTGCCATTGGGTGAGAGGGGCAGCTTCTCCAGGACCACAAAGGCTGAGGGTACCATGTAAGCGGGCAATCGAGCCTGGAGATACGAGCGTACGTCAGTCATGAGATCCCGGGCACGCCCGTTACGACCGTTCCCCGAATTCGGTGCCAGGTAACCCACCAGCCCGCGTCCACCTGGAAGATCGTCCCGCACAACCACTGCGCACTCGCGGACGTCGGGGTGTCGAGCCATTGCCGCTTCTATCTCACCGGGCTCGATCCGAAATCCTCGCAACTTGATTTGGTCATCGAGCCGGCCGAGGAACTCCAAATTGCCATCGGAGCGCAGACGCACGCGATCGCCGGTCCGGTAGAGTCGATCGCCTGGACTGGTCCCAAACGGGTCAGGGACGAATCGTTCGGCGGTGAGGCTTGGGCGATTGAAGTACCCGCGCGCCACGCCCGATCCCCCCAGATAGAGCTCTCCGGGAAGACCCAGGGCCACCGGCATCATGTTCTGGTCGAGCACGTAGGCTGTGGTATTTGCAATCGGGCGGCCAATGGCCACCGTCCGAGCCGATTCGGGGACTTTCCGTACCTCGAGCCAGGTGGCGAACGTCGTGACTTCGGTGGGGCCGTATACGTGGAGCAGTCGCTGATGGGCGCCGTGAGTGACCACCTCGCGCACTCGGCTTGCGTCCGAAACCTCACCCCCGAAGAGGACGTGGTGCACTGTTTCAAAGACGCGCGGGTCTACGCCTGCAAGCAGGTTGAAAAGCGCGGTGGTAAGGAACATGGCCGTGACGCCGCGCTGGTGAATCTCGGTCCCAAACTCCACCGGTGAGAGCACGACGTCTTGCTGGAGCAGCACCAAACGTCCACCATTCAGCAGCGCACCCCAGATCTCGAATGTTGCCGCGTCGAATGCCGGGTTGGAGATTTGGGCGACCCTGTCATCGGGAGTCAATTGGACGTAGTCAGTGTTCAGAACCAGGCGGACAATTGCCCGGTGAGGGATCCCGATGCCTTTAGGGGCTCCCGTGGAACCGGAGGTATGCATCACGTAGGCAAGTTGATCAGCCCACGTGGGGGTGCTCAGGTTACCATCGTGCTCCGCTGCTATCTGCTCCTTCTCACGGTCGAGAGCTATCGCTCGTACGCCTTCAGGGAGGTCGGTGACTCGATCCTCTGAGGTGATCACTACCTTCACCCGGGCATCCACCAGCATGGCGGCTACTCGCTCGGTGGGATACGTGCTGTCGAGCGGCACGTAGGCTCCGCCAGCTTTGAGCACTGCGAGCAGCGCCACGATCAGACCGGGAGATCGTTCCACCGCCACGCCAACGCCGACCTCTGGGCCCACCCCATGACGTTGGAGATACCGGGCCAGGCGATTGGCGCGGCGGTTTAGCTCCCCATAGGACATCCGCTCCGAGCCCCCCTCCAGGGCCACGTCATTCAGCCTGCTCGCAGCCTGACTTTCGAAAATCTCGTGTACGCATCGATCTGCCGGGAACGGGCGCGCTGTCCCGTTCCACTGACGCAGCACCTGGTGCTCCTCATCGGCGTCGAGTAGAGAAACGCTCGAGAGGGGGCGGTCAGGATTCGAGGTCACCTCTTCCAGGAGGCGCTGCAGGTGGCACAGCATCCGCTTGACGGTTCCGGCCTCGAACAGGTCGGTGTTGTATTCCAGGCTCGCCATCAAGCCGCGGGAGAGCTGGTGGACCTGGAGGGTGAGATCGAACTTGGCGGTGCCCGTTTTTGTCGGGAGACTCCGAAGATTGACCTCGGTGAGCACCGGCCGTGACCGCGGTGCGTTTTGCAGGGCGAACATGACCTGGAAGAACGGATTGCGATCGCCGATGCGCTCGGGATTCAGCTCCTCCACTATCCGCTCGAAGGGAAGGTCCTGGTTGGCGTACGCGCCCAAGGCAACCGAGCGTACCTGCCGCACAAGTTCACGGAAGGTGGAACTAGCCGAGAGGTCGGTGCGTAGCGCCAGCGAGTTCACAAAGAACCCCACCAGCTGCTCGAGCTCGCTTCGGGGCCGATTGGCAATCGGCGAGCCAATCACGATGTCATTTTGCCCGGTGTAGCGGGAGAGAAGCAGCTGGAAACCGGCCAGCAGAGTCATGAAGAGTGTCGCGCCTTCTTCCTGCCCCAGCACCCGCAGCCTCTCCAGGAGCCAGAGGGGAAGCAGCAACTTTTCCGTGGCGCCTCGGCGGCCTTGCACGGCAGGTCGATCAAAGTCAGTCGGCAGGTCCAGAACGGCGGGGGCCCCCGCGAGCTGGGCTCGCCAGTAGGCGAGCTGCCGCTCGAAGGACGGGCCGGTCAGCCACTCCCGCTGCCAGACGGCAAAGTCCGCGTACTGGATCGATAACTCGGGTAGCTGGGGTGCGGCGCCGTTGGTGAATGCTCGATAGCACTCGCTGAGCTCCCGAGAGAGCACTCCGGCAGACCAGCCATCGAAGACGATATGGTGGACTACCAGAATCAGCACATGCTCCTCCGGCGCCAGACGCACAAGCTGAGCGCGCAGCAGGGGACCACGCTCGAGATCAAAGGGAAGCCGCGCTTGGATTTGGATCAGGTGCTGGATTTCACTATCTCGGTCAACTAGCGGTATCTGGGTACGGTCGGCAATGGGAAGCTGCACCTCGAGTTCTGGAGCGATCACCTGCACCGGCTCACCATCGATCAGTCTGAACGTGGTACGGAGCGCCTCATGTCGCGCGATCACATGGGAAAGGGAGTGCTCCAGGGCGTCCAGGTCCAGGTTGCCGGTCAGCCCCAGCGCGGTGGTCACGTTGTAAGACGGACTACCCGGCTCGAGCTGGTGCACGAACCAGAGCCGCCGTTGGGCAAAGGAGGTGGGAAAGACGAAGGTGTCGGTGCTCATGTTCGCATGGAGCTAAGCACCCGTTGGTGGCCCGGAGGATCCGGAAGGCGCTGAGGGTTCTTCGCCTCGCTCCGCCTGCTCCATGTGCCGCCTGAGACTCAGGGGACGCATGTCGGTCCAGACCCGTTCTATATAGGCCAGGCACTCCGCCTTGGTGCCCGCCTGGCCGGCATCGCGCCAGCCTGGAGCGTTCTCCCGGTCGGCCGGCCAGATCGAGTATTGCTCTTCGTGATTGAGCACGACCTTGTAGGTGATGTGGTCGTCCGGTTGGTCGTCTCTCACCAAGCTCCTCCGTGCATCATCTCGTTGTTCCATCGGATGAAAATGCTCCCAGCTAGTGATTCTCGGTTTGACGCGGAATACCCGACGCCCCCGACCGATAGGTATCTCGGGAAACTCGGGCAAGCACCGGGCCTTGAGCTGGCAATCCCGCGAGAAGCTCGGAGCTCACTCGCGTCGCGAGTTGGACGATTGTCGGGTCCTCAAACAAGGCACTGAGTGGCAGCTCTACTCCCATCTCGGTCCGGATGCGGGAGACGACCTGTGTAGCGAGCAGGGAGTGCCCGCCGAGTGCGAAGAAATTATCCCGAATCCCAACCCGCTCCACTCGGAGCACCGTGGCCCAGATGGCTACGAGCATTTCCTCGACCGGGGTCCGGGGAGCGATATGTCCCTGCCGGTCCTCGGCATCGAAACTTTCCGGAACCGGAAGAG
>DASUVR010000403.1:0-2487 GCA_036378855.1 Gemmatimonadales bacterium
CGGAGTCCGTTCCTCGGGGAGCTTCTGGAGAGACTGGATGGCCAAAGAAGAAGGAATCGAGATGGAGGGTGTGGTCACCGAGGTCCTCCCGGACCGGAACTACCGGGTGATGCTCGAGAACGGCCACGAGATCCTGGCGTACGCTGCGGGCAAGATGAGCAAGTTCAAGATCCGGGTATTGGAGGGCGACCGCGTCAGCGTGGTGCTTTCTCCCTATGACCTCACCCGGGGTCGGGTCATCTACCGACACAAATGAACAAAAAGGCCGCTCAACCGAGCGGCCTTTCTGTTTCCGACGAAGGCCAGCCAGGAGGCTGGCCCTATTTCACTTCACCTTGGTTACGTTCTCGGCGGCGGGGCCCTTCGCACCCTGCACGATGTCGAACTCAACCCGGTCGCCCTCGGAAAGGCTGCGGAAGCCTTCCGCCTTGATGGCGGTGTGGTGGACGAAACAATCCTTGTCCCCATTCTCCGGGGTGATAAAGCCAAAACCCTTCGCGTCGTTGAACCACTTCACCGTGCCGATGGTGCGAGCCATTGAGACAACTCCATGTTTGTTTGACTGCGTCGGCTCCGGAACATCCGGAAAGCCGAGTTTTTATGAGCGCAAGCCTGTCCTGCGTCATAAAAAATGAAAAGACCCGAGGGCGATGTCCCGGGTCTTGAATGCCATTCGAAAAAAGATTCCGATCGGTCAGACCTGCAACTGGGTACTAATCGCGGGGACTAATTTGTATAACCAGCGTCGTTAGTCAAGGGGGGAGCCGCGAAACCAGCGAGCTGCGGCCCGGGCCCAGTCCGCTACCGGCTCTCGCCCGGGCGCGCCGGCGGCCTGATTCACCGCCTGGAGAAACTCCGCCGCGGATGGATAGCGCTCGCTCACGTCCGCCTGAAGCGCCCGATCGAGCACCCGCTCCAGCGCTTCGCTCACATCCTCGCGCTGCCCTCTGGAGGTGGGGAACTGGTTGGTGGTTTGCTTGGCCAGCACCTGTTCGGTGGTCAGCCCGGGGAAGGGAGGACTCCCCAGCAGCGCGTAGTAGGCCACCGCGGCCAGACTGTACAGATCGGACCGCTGGTCCACCCGCTCGCCCAGCAGCTGCTCCGGGCTGGCGAACTGTGGTGTGCCGCTCTGGCTGGTGGCCCCGCCGTACTTTCCCCGGAGCGCCAGCGCCAACCCGAAGTCGGTGATCTGCAGGCTGCCGGTCTGATCGATCAGCATGTTTTCCGGTTTGATGTCGCGGTGCACCAGCCCCGATCCGTGGGCGTGTGCCAGAGCGGAAAGCGCCTCGCGCAGCAACCGGAGCACTTTGTCCAGCGGTAGAGGCCCTTCGCGCTCGACCAGCTGGGCCAGACTCGGCCCGTTGATCAGCTCCATGGTATACCAGAGCAGGCCTGACCGCCCCCCGATATCGAAGATGTTGACGATGTTCGGGTGACTCAGGCCCGCAGCCAGCTGAGCCTCACGCCGGAAGCGCTCGACCACTTCGGGATCCCGCGTGAGCAGCGGCTGCAGGACCTTGAGTGCTACCTCGCGTTCCAGGCTGAGATCACGCACGCGGTACACCCGTCCGAACCCGCCGGTGCCGAGCAGGTTGAGCAGCTCGTAGTCATCGCCCAGCGCCCGACGCAGCCGCTTCTCCCAGCGGGCATTGTCTTCGGCATCGGCCAGGGAGCCGGCCGGAACCGTCACGGCGGGGGCCTCGAAGGTCCCGGCGTCCGAGATAAAGTCTTCCAGCATCTCCGCCGCGGTGAAGTAGCGGTCATCCTGGGCCGGCTGCAGGGCGCGCAGGATGATTCGCTCGATGGCGCGGGGGCAAGCCGGACGCAGCTCTGTGGGTCGGCGAAGCTGGGTCGAATCGAGGGGCGGCTCCTGCCCGGTAATGGCCACGTAGAGCAGAGCTCCCGCGGTGTAGACGTCGCTGGTGACATCGCCCGCTGCACCATCACGTACCTCAGGGGCCATGTACGCCATGGAGGTGGGTACGGTGCCCGGCGGGATAGCCGGCAAGGTATAGCTGCAGAACCGCAAGTCGGTCACTGTCGCGCGGCCCGCAGTGCTCACCATTACCGAAGGCGGAACAATGCGGCGGACGATGATGCCGTAGCCGTGGGCGTGCTCCAGCGCTCCGAGGATGTCGCGGGCCAGGGTGTGCACCATGGGAATCGGACGCGGCCCCCGGTGCAATGCTTGCTGCAGCCCCTCTCCCTCGATCCAGTTGCCCACCCGGAATGCCAGATCACCGATGATCCCCGCGTCGTAGACATGCCTGATCGCGGGATGATCCAGTCGGCTGAGCGCCTCGGCTTCGCTCAGGAACCAGGCGCGAATGGCCGGATCTTCGTAGAAGTTGACCCTGAGGCTGATCCGCCGTTTGAGGATCAGGTCATATGCCTCGAACAGAACCTGCTCGGCCGAGGCCGCTACGGTGCGCTCAAGCCGATAGCGATGCCCCAGAGTCGCCTGGGTCCGCTGGAAGTAGCGGTACG
>DASUVR010000404.1:0-5032 GCA_036378855.1 Gemmatimonadales bacterium
CGGTAAATCAAAGGAAAACCCTCCGGTGTCATGGACGCTGGAGGGTCATTCGTTGAGGAACTCCCGCTTACCGCTCACGTTTTTCGTTTCCCGCTCACGCTTTTATTTACTACGCATCTCTGCGTTCAACCTCCGAATCATTGCCAGCAGGCTGTCCGACGGGAGCGCCCCCGTAATCACCAGCATGCGATCGCCCCGCTGCATGGCCATGGTGCGGTCGCCACGATCGGGCCCTAACGGCGACCGAGTCGAGTCCGACTTGGCTAACCGGGAGCCAGCCGTGGAATCGAGACTGGACGTGGTGCGGCCCGCCAGCAGGTGGGACACGTCGCCCATGGGGCCTTCGATAGTGCGAATGACCTCGCCGGAGGACAGCTGCTGCGCCACCACCATCAGCGGTTGCTTACCCTGTTCCACCGTCTGAAGCTGGACCTGTACCACCGGCAGGCCATCGATGTGCGGGACCTGGTCGCCGGCTTCCGCCTGGGCTCCATCCCACGACAGAGTACGCCACATGCCATCCAGCTCCAGCTCGGGATCCGACCGCGGGATGTCGACCGTGGTCAGCTCCAGGGTAGGTGCCGGCACCACCGGCGGGAGCGATTCGACCGCCGCTACGCTCACCGGCTTTGCTGTCAGGGGCCGCTGCCCGGCCTCACGCTGGCTCTTGCGAGCCGGCCGGAGGACGGCGGGGGCCGCTACAGAAGTGCTGGTGATGGGGGTGCTGGGGATGGAACCGACGGAAGGGCTGCGGACAGGATGGGCAATGGGGGAATGGGGCTTGGTAGTCAGGTAGTTCCCGGTCCAGCCGAGCCCGACAGCCACTACGAGGCTCGCTGCCCACGCGCCGATCTGGACCCGCCGCCGGTGCGCGGAGGCTTGAACCTGAGCCCGGCGTTGCAAGGTCTCGAATGCCGGGGGGAAGCCCCGGGGGGGTGCCAGCTTGGCCAGCAGGGCGGTGGTCCGGTCGCGGAGGGCGGCAATGCTGTCCCGCTCAGACTGGCACGCGGGACAAGCTGCCAGGTGGCTCTCGATCTCCACACACTGGGAACGGCTGAGCCCCTGGTCTAAATACGCGTGAAGCTCCTCCTCAGGAATGTGCCGCATGGCCGCCTTTGGTTGCATGCTGCCGGTCATGTGCTTCCACCAGACGCCGCCGTGCCCGAGCCAGGGTTGTGCCCACCGCCCCCAAAGCCAGGCCGGTTTGCCCCGCGATTTCCGGGTAGCTCAGCCCCGCGTCCCATAGCAGGAGGATCTCCCGGTCTCGTGGGGTCAAGACGCTGAGCGCCTCCTGTACCGCAGCCATCCTCTCGTCATGCTCGACCAGGGTATCTGCCGCCGGCTCTATCGTGGGTTGGGCGACGGGGTCGGCCTTGAGCAGCGTCAGGTGCCGCTTTCTCCGCACCGCTGCCCGGGCTTCGTCCCGGGCCAGGTTGGCCGCCACCGCAAACACCCACGCCCGGGGCTTTTCCGGACGGTGGGCCAGGGCACGCACGAACACTTCCTGCGCCAGATCCTCCGCCCGCTCCGCGTCCCACACCTTGCGGTAGAGGAAACGCACTACCGCGGTGTAGGTGGTCTGGTACAGCTGCTCGAGCTCATCCATGACTGGCGCTCCAGGGACACCGGACGGGACTGCTTCTACCGGGTCGTCCTTGAGGACGGCGGACCTGAGGGAAATTGCACAAAATGATCACGCCGGGCGCATTCCCCGCCGGGCGAAAACACAGCCTGGGTGCAGCGTGTGTTTCTTCGGCGGCCAATCGCTACACAGGTCGGGCTTGGCCGGGCGCCCATCCGCCCTGCGGCGCTCGTGCAGGGTACAACCGATGCCATCGTCGTCCAGATACCCGCAGGCCGAGATCATCTCAGCCTCGATGGAGTAGTCGCCGGCACGTTCCACCTTGCAGAGATACGGGGAACGGCGCGAACGCACCAGGGCCTCCAGTTTACGCTGCCGATTGGTGCACATAATCTCGATCTGGAGGTCCCGGCAGCATGCCGCCCCCCGCAGGTTGTCGGCCGTCCGACAGGCAGCCAGAGCACAAGGGTTGCCGCTGGCCAGGACCGGAAGCCGTCGCGCAGTACGGGGAAGGCGGCGAACCCTCTCCCGCCGGTTCTCCACCACCACGAATCGGTCACCCGCCAATTGTCGAGGTTGGCTCGGCTTGGAGGGGCCGCGTGGGTTCGGTCCGGTGAAGCCATGCGCGGCACAGCGCGCGCTGTTTCCCGAGGCCTGCAGGTAGCGGCAGGGTACGTGGAGCATTGCGTCCACGTATAACTCCCCCTCGTCCTCCCACAGGTCATAGAAGGTGATACGCTGAGTGTGCCCGATCAGCCAGGTGGCTTCATGATCGAGCGACCGGTTTCCCTCTTCCAGCGCACCCACCCGAAGGATGACGGGGATCCCCCTGCACTGGGACCCTAGACTGCGGCAGGGCGGGGGGAGATTGGCGCTGCGAAGCGGCAGGGTTGGGAGGGGGAGAGGCATGGCAAAAAGCTATCCTGACCCTCTTCCGTTTGCACCGTCCCCGCTTATAGTGAAAGGGTTCACAAAGTCGATTTACTCAATGTTTCGGAGGCGGAGCGGCAAAATGCGGATTACTTCGATGGTGGCGGGGCTGACTTTGGTCTTGGCGGCCTGCGGCGGCGAGAAGAAGACCGAAGATCAGGGGACGACGGCGGCTCCCGAGCAGCAGTCTGCTCCGGCGGACAGCTCGGCAGCACCGGCAGCCAATGCCCCGGCAGCCAATGCTCCAGCCGGCACTGGAAAAACCCACGACGTCAACATGGTGCTCGACGGATCGTCGTACAAGTTCGATCCAGCAACACTGACGATCAAGGCGGGCGAAACCGTTCGGTTCCACAACAAGAGTGGCGGGCCCCACAACGTCTCTTTCTGGCCCGACAGCATCCCCAGCGGGGCCCAGGCCGTGCTCACCAAGAACATGCCTAATCAGATGGCTCCCCTGCAGAGTCCGCTCGAGACCGAGCAGGATGCGGTGTACGAAGTCAGCTTTGCCGGTGCGCCCAAGGGCGAGTACAAGTTCTACTGCCTCCCTCACCTGGCGATGGGTATGAAGGGCAAGGTGACGGTTCAGTAGGAAGGGTCAACGCCCAAGCCATAAGTCGGCACGGCCCTCGGGTTCAATCGAACCGGAGGGCCGTTGGCTTATGGAGGACAGCTGCCGTTATAACGGCGCCCATGATCAGACCCGCCAGGGCGTCTACTCCGTAATGCATCTGGCAGTACACCACTCCTACAGTCAGCAGCAGGGTAGGCACCGCGAGCAGCACCCCCATCTTTCGGGAGCCGCTTCCCGCGGCCAGAGTCGCCGCCAGGGAAGCCGCGACATGAGAGGACGGAAACGCCGCCCCATAGGAGCTTCCCTTGGCCAGGGCATCGTAGACCAGTCGAGCCGGCGGGTTGTCGGTGAACCATGGGGCGGGGCGGGGGAACATGTAGTAAGGCCCCGCGACAGGAAAGAATATGAAGATCAGATAGCAGAGCACGAATGTCGTCATCACCACCAGCACGAATCGGCGCACCGCCGGGAGATCTCCCTTCCAGGCATAGTACAGCGCGGGGGCGGAAATGATGACGTAGTACGACAGGTAAGCGGTATGCAGCACGGCCGACCAGAAGCGGCTGGGTGCGCGCTGCCACCACTCTCGACTCACCTGCATTCCGAACACCAGTAGCTCCCAGTGCTGTACCAACCGATCGTGCACCAGCACTGACGGAGCATTGAGGATGTCGAGCTCGCTATAAAGCGCCGGAAGCAAGAAGAGCGGGTACAGCTCGCGGAAGCTCCTCCCGATGACACCCTGTCCCGGCCGGGTCAGAAAAACCAGGAACAGCACAAACAGGCCGTGTGCCACCAGCAGCCACCAGCATTCGGGCTGAGTCGATGCGCGGATAGCGGCGACAATGGAAACGATCCCCAGATACCCCAGCAGCAACCAGTCTATGGCTCGCAGTGAAGTGGGTGAAGAAACGGTCTCGGCTGCAGTCATCGGTGGAGCTAAAGCCATCCAGCCTTTCGGTACCACTGGTAAGTGTCGGCCATTCCGGTCTGAAGGTCATACCCCGGCTGCCAGCCGGTGTCGCTGATCAACGGTGTAGGGTCTCCGGTCCACGCAGCCTGAAAGAACTCATTGGCCTTGTCGGCGGTGAGGATGGTGGTTTGGCCGGTGAGCCGGGCGGTTGTCTCAGTGACTGAGAGGAGCGCCCGCCCCACCACCGGTGGCACCTTCAGCGTTCTCACCGAGCGCTCCATCGTGCGCCCGATCACGCGAGCGAACTCCGCGGTGGTGAAAACCTCGGGGTGGCAGGCTACATAGGTCTTACCGGTTGGAGCCTCCGAAGCCAGAACCAGAGCGTTGGCGAGGTCGGCCGCGTGAACCGCGGAGAGCTCCTGGGAGCCGTCGCCGAAGAGCGGCGCGATGCCAAATCGCACCAGCCGGAACACCTTGAACACCTCCCGATCTCTTGGTCCATAGACCATGGGCGGTCGCACAATCGACCATTGGAGCCGGCTGGATCGAACGACCTCTTCGCTGGCCAACTTGCTTCTGCCATAGGAAGTGACCGGCCGGGCAGGCTCGCTCCCGTTCAGGGCCAGCCCCCGGGTCGATGGCCCACCGGCCGCCAGGGAGGAGACGAGCACGAAATTCCGAATTCCAGCCGATTCAGCTGCCGCAACGACATGCTTGGTGCCGTCCCGGTTGGCCCGGAGGAATTCCGCCTCGTTCCGGGCCGCCACCACACCGGCCACATGATACACTACATCCTGGTCTCGGGCGGCCTGAAGTAGGGCTGTTTCATCGTGGAGATGTCCAGGCATTACCCGGATGCCCTGTGAGGTGAGGCTGGCTGCCTTCTCGGGCGACCGAGCCAGCGCGGTAACGGTGGCTCCCCGGCGCTGCAGTGCTTCCACCAGGTGACTTCCCACGAAGCCCGTCGCGCCGGTCACCAGCGCTCTCATAGTGGTCGGTCGTAAAGCCGGTAGGTCTTGTACACCCTGAAGGT
>DASUVR010000405.1:0-22299 GCA_036378855.1 Gemmatimonadales bacterium
GGGGCAATCCGACGGCAGCCTTTCAGCGACTCGATCTGGGCTCGCCACATCGTACGGTCGAGGGGAAATCCATGCACGAAGAGCACAGCGGGACCATCACCATGGACTTCCACTGCCAGGTTGACGCCGTGCACCATCAGCCGCTGAGTGCTATCACTGGAATCATGCGGAGCGTGCATGTAGCTGGTGAATTCGGGAGGCACCGGGATCGGTCTCCCCTCCCGATCGATGCAGACGAACACGAACTCCGCGCTGGCAATAAGGGTTTCGTCTCGGACCCGGCGGGCAGTCTGCCGCATGGTGAAGCTGGTGCGGCCGTGATGGGTCAGGGCTTGCTGGAAGCGCAGGACGTCTCCCGGAAACGCCGCGGCCCGGTAATCTATGACGGTCTTCCGCAAGGCCGGCCAAGCCGCCGCCCGGGTGAACACATCCATTCCCGGCCCCCGATGCAGCATTTCCCAGCGGGCCCGCTCGAACAGGCTAAGGAAAGAGGCCTGATTCAGATGGCCAAAGGCATCGCATTCGTCGGGGTAGACGACCAGGTCGATCTCGGGCAGTGGCACCTGTCAAAGATGGGACGGTGGAGAGGGGCGGGAAAGGCGGGGGGCCGGTCGGCATATGGTATCTTAAAGGAGCGATGCTCCTGGCTCAGGGATTGTATCTCTTATCTCCGACACGACGCGTACTATGAAGCCACCCACCGACTACATCCGCCACGCCGCTCGGCTCGCGCGCAAGCTCCAGATGGACAGCGCCATGGGAGGCACGCCCCAGCCCGACGCGGAGTTTTACAAGGCACTCTCCAAGGCGTTCGATGAGATTGCCGCGGGCCTCGAAATGGTAGGTCGCCCAGATTGAGAGCGGTTGCGCCGGGTTGAGCCCGCAGCCACCTTTGGGCGTGAACGTCCAAGCCGATCCTCAATTTCACGCGCAGCAAGTCCGGTTGATCCAGAGCCAGGCCGAGCTGGATCGCCTGTTGCAGCGGCTGGGCCAGGAGCCACTCCTGGCCGTCGATACCGAAGCCGCGAGCTTTCATCGGTTTCGCGACCGGGTCTATCTCCTGCAACTCTCTTCCCGCCAGGAGACGGCCATAGTAGATCCTCTGGCGGTATCCAACCTGGACTCGTTCGGTGCGGTCCTGGCCGATCCTGCCGTCGAAATCGTTTTTCACGACGCCGATTACGACCTCAGGCTGCTGAGCCAGGAGTACGGCTTTCGCGCCACCAATCTGTTCGATACCCGGATCGCCGCGCAGTTGCTGAACGAGCCTGGTGTGGGGCTCGCTGCATTGCTGGAGAAGCATCTGGGAGTACGACTGGACAAGCGGTACCAGCGAGCCGATTGGTCCGCCCGGCCCCTCACCCGAGAAATGCTGGAATATGCGGCGTCGGATACCCGACATCTGCCGGTGCTGCGGGACATCCTGCGAACCCAACTCGGTGAGCGAGGCCGGCTCGACTGGGCCGGGGAGGAGTTTGCGTTATTGAGTAGCAACCCACGAACCGTGACGGAGCCTGATGAGCCAGGCTACCTCCGGCTCAAAGGAGCCAAAGCACTCAAAGCGAGGCAACTGGCGGTGTTGCGCGAGCTGCACCAGTGGCGGGAGAACGAGGCACGGCAGCACGATCGGGCAGCCTTTCGGATTCTGAACAACGAGCCGATGCTGCTGATGGCGAAGTCACCTCCGCGTGATCTGGCTGAGCTGAAGGCAATCAGAGGCGTTGGAGCGGAACAGGCCGAACGCCGCGGGCGGGAGATCTTGGCGGCGGTTCAGAGAGGTCTCAGTCTTCCCGAAGCTGAACTGCCCCGGCTGGAGCGGTCGCGGCGTCCGCCCCCGGATAGCGCATTCGAGGCACGGATCGAACGTTTGAAGACCGCCCGGAACGCGCTTGCCGCGAGTTACGACCTGCCGCCGGGTATTCTGTGTCCTAACGGGACACTGGAGGCAATCGCCCGGCTCAATCCGGCCACTCCGGAGCACATGTCGAAAATCGGAGAGCTTCGGCGCTGGCAGCTCAAGGAACTGGGGAGCAGCCTGCTTACGGCTCTGAAGCAGCCGGCGGCCTAGGGGAGAAAAGGTCCGGAAAGGTTAGATCAAAACCCGAGGAAAGTTCGGACCCGAGGGTCCATCTTTTCCGGCGTCCAGTAGGGCTCCCAGACCAGTTGCACGTCCACCGACCGAACCCCCTCCATGTCTCCCACCACGCGCTTCACGTCAGCGATGATTTCGGCGCCGGCAGGGCAGCCGGGTGAGGTGAGGGTCATTTCGATCCGCACATCGCCCGACTCATCGATCTCCACGTCATACACCAGACCGATGTCGATGATGTTGAGGTTCAGTTCCGGATCCTTGACTGCCCGGATGGCCTTTCGGATAGCTTCGACGGTCGGCATTGGGGAAAGATAACCGCGAGGCTCAGCACTGCGCGATGAGTTCCTGCTGGCAGCCGTGAGGAACCAGGCGGATGGCGGCATCCGACAATTCCACCCGAACGGTGCGTAATCGGTGCATGGAGTCATGCACCTTCGGGTCGAAAGTCCGGTTGGTCAGGAAGACCATAAACAGGTCCCGGGCAGGATCGATCCAGAGCTCGGTCCCGGTAAAGCCGGTATGCCCATAGGCGGCGTCGCTGATCAACGTGCCGTATAGACTGGGCTCGTCGACGTTCTGCTCCGGGGTGTCCCATCCCAGCAGGCGCGGGCCCGTGTTTGGGCCTCGGGTCAGGAACCGCTGAACGGTGGCGGCGCTCACCCACTGTCCCGTGGGACCGCTTCCCCGGCGCAGCCAGACCTGAGCATACCGGGCCAGGTCCAGGCCAGTCGAGAAGATTCCCGCGTGTCCCGCCGCGCCACCGAGAATTGCTGCGTTCGGATCGTTGACCTGCCCTTGCACCGGTTGACCCCGCCACACCGCGCTCGGCATGGTGCGCCGTCTGAGTACTGCCGATGGGTGGTAGGTCGTCTGCTGCAGATCCAGAGGCCCAAACACCTCCCGGTCCACGAAGCGATCGAGAGGCATACCCGATACCGCCTCTACCAGAAGCCCCAAGAAAATTGCGTTGAGATCGCTGTAAACCGGCAGATCGCCGGGTCGACGGACCGGCCGTTCATTGTACAAGAGATCGATCGCTTGCGCGCGAGAACGCGCTTGCTTGAAGAGGGGGGCATAGCTGCGAAGCCCACTGGTGTGGTCGAGGAGCATCCGCACGGTTACCTGATCCCTCAAACCTCCGGCGAAGCGAGGAAGGTACCGGCCCACCGGAGCGTCGAGATTGACATGGCCCGCGTCAACCAGCCGCATGATAGCACTGGCGGTACCCATCACCTTGGAAATGGACGCGATGTCCCAGAGAGTGGAGTCCGGAGATGGGACTGGCGTCTTGGGACTCCAGGTGAAGTGTCCATAGCCACGGGCGTAGATGATCGAGTCGCTTCGCCCGATGACCACGACGGCGCCAGGGTAGACACCAGCCTGGATGCCCTGTTTTGCCGCCTGGTCGATCTCAGTGAATGACTGGGCCTCGATCGATTCTGCCATCGTCGTGAGCAGCACCCAGGCCAGAATGGCAACAATGCCCCTCACGGAGACCCTCCGCTGTCGCGCACGGGTCCGGGCGGAAGTTGATAGAGGATCTGTACCGTGCGGCGATCTCTATCCGACAGATTCCCGGTTTGGGTCGCGGGAAACATCACGTCATTGGTGTCAGGAGAATGCGGGAGCCCAATAGCATGACCGACCTCATGCACCGCAACGGTGAGGAGGGCCGGGTCGGGCAGGGGTATTCCAGTATTGGTCCGTAGAGCCAGCAGGATGGCAGCCTTCCGAACCCGGCCGGCCTGGTCCCAGGTCAGATCCGTTTGCCCGGCGCGATCAAAGTCGAAGTGGTCGATCCAATGAACCAGGATATCGGCGGCGATGGTGTCTGCCGTGGGAGTAAACAGAACCCCGGCTCCCGCACCCTCCCATTTGTCCATGGCCTCACGGACGTATCCTGCCATGCGCGGCTGATAACCGGCAGGCCCACCCTCGACCATGGCAACCCTGAGCGGAGAGCCGCTCCGATCGGGCCAGCGCCGGACCACCGAGTCGGTGCTACTGATCAGGGAGTCAAGGTAGGTCAGACCGGCCGAGCGGCTGAGCTGCTGCCGGGCAGCCAACCTGGCCAGCCGATCTATCGTCGGGGTGCTGGGCGCCACTGCTGGAGCCGGAATGGCCGAGGTGGCACCCGTGGAGCTTTCGGAGTCGGAGGTAGGACGGAGGGTCACCGTCGCGGACCGGGTATCGCTCGGCCCCTGCACTGCGGTGTGCTGGCGATTAGCCAGGGCGTGCGACAGCCGGTCCGCCACAACCATGGCAAACAGCCCGAGTGTAATCAGGGGCAGGACCGCACGCCTCATACGCCTCCAGGACGGGAGCCGGCGGGACTACAAGACCCATGATGAGAAGGGGTAACCCCTTCAGATCGCTCCGGCGGTTCTTCAGTTGGTCCAACGATGTATGATTGAGAAAAGCGTTGATGCAAGTTCCGAGCGCAGCGGCTACCGTTTTGCCTCCAGCCAGTTGGGCCCGACTCCGATGTCTACCACCAGCGGAACTTCGAGCTGTACCACATTTTCCATATGCTCCCGAACCAGTTGGGTCATGGCCTCCACTTCGTCCGGGGGCACCTCGAACACCAGCTCGTCATGTACCTGCAATAACATGCGCCCCGCCAGCCCTTGTTCCCGAATGGCATGGTGGATCCCCACCATAGCGAGCTTGATCAGGTCGGCAGCCGAGCCCTGGAGAGGAGAGTTCTGAGCGTTGCGCTCACCGTACGAGCGCAGGCTGAAGTTTCGTTCCTTGATTTCCGGAATGTACCGGCGACGCTTGAAGAGAGTTTCCACATACCCCTGCTGCCGGGCAAGCTCGATCTGGCGATCCAGGAATGAGCGGACCCCGGAGAAGCGCTCGAAGTACCGAGCGATGAATCCGCGGGCATCGTCCAACGATATCCCGAGCTGGCGGCTCAAGGCGAAGGCGCCCTGGCCATAGATAGTAGCAAAGTTGATGGTCTTGGCCCGGGCTCGCATGTCGCCGGTGACCTGGTCGGGTTGGACATTGAATATCAGGGCAGCAG
Organism: Gemmatimonadales bacterium; assembly: GCA_036378855.1. GTDB lineage: Bacteria > Gemmatimonadota > Gemmatimonadetes > Gemmatimonadales > GWC2-71-9 > CAVVWJ01. The sequence continues at coordinate 5,121 of DASUVR010000405.1, forward strand.
TCTGGCGGTGGATGTCTCCTCCCTGGCGGAAGGCCTCGATGAACGCGGCATCACCGGAGAGGTGAGCCATGATGCGAAGCTCGATCTGCGAGTAGTCTGCCACCAGGAAGACCCAGCCCTCCCGGGGTACAAAGCCCGCCCGGATGGCCTCCCCCCGCGGGGTGCGCACCGGGATGTTCTGCAGATTAGGCTCCGCCGAGCTCAGCCGGCCGGTTGCGGCGCCGGCCTGATTGAAGCTGGTGTGGATCCTCCCGGTGTTCCGGTTGATTCGAGTGGGCAGAGTATCGATGTAGGTGTTCTTCAGCTTCTGAAGCTCACGATACTCCAGAATGAGCCGGGGAAGCTCGTGCCCCATGGCCGCAAGCTGTTCCAGAACGTCGGCGTCGGTGGACGGTCCCGTCTTGGTTTTCTTCAGCACCGGCAGCTGCAGACGCTCAAACAGCACACTGGCCAGCTGGCGCGGTGAGTTCAGATTGACCTCGGTTCCCGCGGCCCGGGCAATCTCCTGTTCCAACCGCCGCAAGTCCCCACCAAGCTCCTCACCCAGTTTTCGGAACAAGGCCAGGTCGATCGTAATCCCCGCCCACTCCACATCCACCAGCACCTGGAGCAGTGGCATCTCGATAGTCTGCAGCAAGGGCTCCAAGGCGGTTTCCCGCAGCATCGGCTCGAAGAAGCGATGGAGGGAAAGCACGGTGGCACTGTCGGTGCCGCAGTAGCTGGCGGCCTGGGGAACCGCCACCTCCGCAAAGGGAATTTCCGATTTTCCCTTGCCGGTAAGGTCCGGATAGGTCTGCAGAGTTCGGCCCAGATGCTCGAGGCAGAGAGTATCGATGGTGTGGGAACGGCGACCGGGATCGAGCACGAAGCTCGCCAGCATCGAGTCGTACACGACACCCTTCAGCTCCACGCCAGCCGCCCGCAGCACCTGCCAGTCGTACTTGATATCGTGACCTGCTTTGGGCACCGATGGGTCGGTCAGGAGGGCGACCAAGGGAGCGGTCGCGAAATCCGTCAATGGTGGAAGATTGCGGACTGAATCCGGTGCAGCCAGCTCACCCCCCGCTGCCCGATGGCCAAAGGGCAGATACCAGACCTCCTCCGGGCTGGCCGCCAGGGAAAGGCCGACCATCTCGGCATCGTGGGGCTCGCGGCCGCCGGCTTCAACATCGATTCCTACGAGAGGCGCACTGCGCAAACGCTCGATCAACCCAGGCAAATCGTCGGGATTATCCAGAATGGTGACGGATGGCGCCGATGGGCTGGAAAGGTCCGACAGACTGAGCCATGAGTCGGCCGAGAAATCGACCTCACCGGCCTTCCCGTTCTCGGCTTCGGCTGTATCACCGATGATTGCTTCCTGCGGAGCGGCGGCGTCAGTCAACCGCCGAACCAGGGTGTAAAACTCGAGCTCGGTCAGCAAGCGAATCACGGCATCGCGATCCGGCTCACGCAGCACGAAGTCGCCCACGTCCAGCTCGACGGGAACGTCGCGCTTGATCGTCACCAGCTCCCGGGAGAGGCGAGCATTTTCCGCCTGGGCCAGGAGTGCTTCCCGGGGGCGCTTGGCCGAGACTTCACCTGCCCGGGCCAGCATTGTCTCCAGGTCACCGAACTCCTCCAGGAGCTTCTGGGCGCCCTTCTCGCCGATTCCCTTTACCCCAGGGATGTTGTCCGACGAATCGCCCACCAGAGCCAGGAAGTCCACCACCTGGCGGGGCGGTACACCCAGCCGGTCAATGGCATTGGATTCATCGACCCAGACTTCGTCCACCGCCGCCGGGCCACCCCGACCGGGATTCAGCAGGGCTATCCCGGGCCCGACCAGCTGATAGAAGTCCTTGTCCCCGGACACGATGACCGCCTGCATCCCCCGCTCCGATGCGGTTTGGGCCAGAGTTCCAATCACGTCATCGGCCTCGTAGCCCTTGATGGCCACAATGGGGATCCCAAAAGCCACGAGAAGATCGCAGATGCGCTCGACCGAGCGATTGAAGTCTGCCTGCAACTCCTGGTCGAGCTTTTGACGAGTCGACTTGTAATCGGCGTAACGCTGTTCCCGGAACGAGGTGCCGGCATCATTGATCCAGGCGACGTAATCGGGACGATACTTCTCGCGCAGGCGGAGCAGGAAATTCACCACTCCCCAGGCGGCCGACGTGTTTTCCCCCTTGGCAGTCCGGAGCGGGCGGGAGATCATCGCGTAAAATGCGCGATAAATGAGAGCGTAGCCGTCGATCAGGAAAAGCTGCGGGGGATGGTGGTTGGGGGACATGCAGGAAAATAAGCGCGAGCGGCGTCGCGCTTAGGTCTGCCGGCGTACGCGGTTCAAGGTCCGTTCGTATTCCGAGCGGGAACCCGGGGTCAGTCGCAACCGGCCGAAACCGGTATCATCTTCAAAGTAGAGCGCCAGCCGATAGTTGAGGTACGTCCACCGAATGATTCGTCCAGCCTGGCCGGGCGTACTTTCGATGCTCTCATCGGGCGCGCCCAGGTTGATGAAGACTTCGCCCCGATCGGTGCGCCACCCGGGAACGCCTTCGTCGGTAAAGCGCGTGTTGGCAGTGCTGATGCGTCCGAAGTACTGATTTAGTGCCTCGTTCTCCGGCGTGGCAGGGTTGGGATCGGTCTCGGCATAGAACTGACGCCATAGACTGGATCGCTGGGAAGCCGGCGCCTTGCGCATGGCATTGATCCGCTCGTCCTGGCCAAAGTAGCGCAGCAGATCCAGCATCTCATCGAAGTTGGTAATGACCCATGCCTGGGAGAACGAGACGAGGGCTGAGACCGTTCGCTGCTTCGGTCCATTACCCACCTCGAGCTTTAGTTCGCCCAGCGAGATGCTGTCCGGCGCCAGCCGAATCACCTGACTCTCTACTGGCCGGCCGCCCCGGAACCGAAGCGAGTCCGTGTAGATGACCTCCTGCTGTTCATCCAGCACCTGGAAGGGCACGGTGGTTGGACCCGGAAAGTCATAGCCCTCGATATAGGCCAGCAGGGTGTCGGAGCCATAGCCGACCGCGCCGCGGGAGTTGAGCACCACGGATAAAGGATCGGCTCGGGTGGCACGCCCCGTGGCCTGGTACGTCAGGATAGGAGCGGAGGTGGTGCCAGCAGGAAAGGTGGGAGCGTCATACCGGCCCTGGGCTCGGCTCTCCGCGGTAGAGCTGGCATCACGAACCGTTACCGTGACGTTGTAGGCGCCCGGCGTCAGGCGGAGGACCTGCTGGAATAACACGCTCTCGTCTGCCCGCAAGGTTTCCTGAAAGGTCGAAACCCTGACGATCTCATCCCGGGTCAGCTCGACAGCACGAATGCCGGGCCTGGCAAAGGAGATGCTGACTCGATAGCGCGCCACGAAAACATTGCCATCCCGCTGAAACGCCAGGGCACGATTCTCCAGAGAGAGGCCCAGCAGAGTGATCACGGAATCACCGGGGCCCGCGGCGAATGCTACCGTGCCAATGAATGGAAGCGGCTCGCCCGCAGCAAGCCGACCGAGCCGCTGATAAAATGCCGGGGCATCCACCACGTGACTCAGTTGATCCGCCGGCGCCGGAGCTTCCTTACTGCCGACTCTTTTCCAGCTGCCGCAGCCGATCGCGGTTGCGCCGAGCAGCACTGTGGTTACTAACCAGCGCATGAATTCTCCCAAAGTGAGCCGCGACAGAACCGGCGACCATGCAGGAAGGCGAAGGTTAGTGACGCGGCAGGAGAGGCGTCAAGCACAAGGGTCACGCATCCAACTTGCTGCGTCCTGCGGAATTAACTAGCTTGGCCACTTCATGAACGGTGACACGCTGACCGGCCGGACCATCGCGGGATACCACCTTACCAAGTATGTCGGCGAGGGGGGAACCGCCACGGTTTACCGCGCCGAGCACCCCGAGCGAGGCGTAGCGGCCGTCAAGATCCTGCGCTCACGCCTGGCCCAGGATCCCGTGGCAGTGAAGCGATTTCTGCGAGAAGCGGAATATGGCGCCCGGGTGAGTCACCCCAGCATCGTCCGGACGTACGACTACGGCCAGGCTGACGGGCTCCACTACCTCGCCCTGGAGTGGGCCGACGGCGAGCCCCTAGCCGAGTTCGTCAATCGATCGGGACCCCTGGCCCCACCGTTGGTGGCCAAGATCGTAGAGCAGATCGGCGCCGCCCTGACGGCGGCCCACCGGGCCGGAATCATTCATCGCGATCTGAAGCCGGCCAACATCATGTACGATCCGGCGCAGCAAACCGCCAAGCTGCTCGACTTCGGCATTGCGCGGGATGCTGAGCTAAGCCCCGAAGAGAGACTGACCCGGGCCGGATTTTTTGTGGGAACCCTTCAATACGTAGCGCCGGAAACCCTCAGCGGTGAGCTGGTCAAGGAACAGGCTGACGTTTACAGTCTGGCTACGATCGCCTACTACCTGCTGACTGGATGCCTGCCGTTCAGCGGCAAGAGTCCACGCGAACTGTTTCAGCAGCTCCTCACCCAGTCGCCCATTCCCCTGAATGAAGCTCGCCGGGGACTCAAATTCCCCGCAGCAGTCGAGGCTACGGTCATGCAGGGACTGCAACGGGATCTGTCCAAGCGCTGCCGGACGGTCGAGGAGTTCGCGCAGGCCTTCTGCGCCGCGGTACGGGATCAGGCGCCGAAGCGAACGGGATTTCTCGCCGGACTATTCCGCAAGGGAAGCGAGTGACCGACCAGGAGTCGCTCCGGCGCGTGTTGCTGGAGCGCTCAGTTGAGCGGGGCGACTTCGTTCTTGCATCCGGCCGGCGTTCCTCCTACTACATCGATTGCCGTCGCTCCACCATGTCCGCCGAAGGCATGGTGCTGATCGGGCGGCTGGGCTGGAACGCCATCGAAAAAGCCGGCTGGCAGCCCACAGCCGTTGGAGGACTCACCATGGGCGCAGACCCGGTGGCGTATGCCATCGCCGCGGCCAGCTACGGCAGCCAACATTCGGTCGACGCCTTCAGCGTGCGCAAGGAAACGAAGAGTCATGGGACCGGCCGCCTCATAGAAGGAAACTTCCAGGCTGGAGGTCGGGTGGTGGTAGTGGAAGACGTGATCACTACCGGCGACTCCGCCCAGCGCGCCATTCAAGCAGTCGAACAATCAGGCGGCAGTGTAATGGGTGTGCTGGCGGTGGTGGACCGGCAGGAGGGCGGCCGTCAAACCCTGGAGCAGCGAGGACACCCGGTCATCGCCCTTACCACCGCGCGCGAGCTGGGATTGGCCCCGTGAGCCGACGGAGGCTGGGGCAGCTGCTGACCGGCTTGGTGGCGGTGGCAATGTTCACGGGCGCGGTACTGGAGGCCCAGCGTTCCGCCATACCAGCCGTCGGGGTCTACGACGGATACTGGATGATTCTCGGTGCCGCTCTCGGCTTGCTGGTGGTAGGGCCACTCGTCTGGCGCTGGCCGCGGGAGCGCTCGCTGGTAGCAATCTTCATCGCGTCGGTTGCGGGTAGTCTCGCACCGCTTGTGATCTCAGCCTTGCGTCATCACATGCCGGTGCCGGCTCGGCTGCGAGGTGCCTGGTTCATTGGGGGAGCCGATGTGGTCGGCCCTGCGCTGGTGATCGGCTGCATGTGTCTGTGGTTTGCGCTTCGGGAGCACGGCACGGAACGACTGCAGCCATCCTCGAGGGTCCGATGAGCGAGAATCTGGGTACCTACCTCAACGACCATGTAGCAGGCTCGGTTCTGGCGCTGGAACTGCTGGATCACCTGATCGATTTGCCTGAGGCCCTTGATCGAAAGCTGCTGACGCAGTTGCGAGCCGAGATCCAGGAAGATCAGGACGTGCTCCGGCAGCTGCTCCGCTCATTGGGAGCGAAGGAGAGCACGGCGCGAAAGGCGGCCGCCTGGCTGACCGAGAAGCTGGGACGGGCCAAGTTTCGCATAGACGAGAGCGGCTCCGGTGAGCTCCGTATGCTGGAAGGATTGGAGACCCTGGCGCTGGGGATCCAGGGGAAGCTCGCGCTCTGGCGGAGCCTGGCCGTTCTGGAGGAGGCTGTTCCTCCACTCAAGACCCTGGACCTGGCCGCCCTGCAAGCCAGGGCCCTCGAACAGTTCGAGCGAGTTGACCGGCTGCGTCTCGACGCCGTCCGACGAATCCTGGGTTCCTGAGTCGAGCGCCGAACTGAAGCGATACAGAGTGCTGCAAGCTGTTGCACGGATTGACGTAGCATGGCACCGGGACCGATCTTCCGCCGACCCCCTGTCCCTTTCACAATTTGGAGCCCGCCATGCTTACGCCGCACGCGCCCATGGGCACGTCGCCGCGCCAGCTCATCAATCCGCGTGAGCGGTTTTTATACGCCCTCATTCTGAGTGTGAGCCTGTTGGTCTATGGCGGCCTGCTGTTCGCCGGCCTATCCGACCCCAAGGTGGGAGCCACTGTTGCCTTCTATGGGATGGTGTTCTCGCTGCTGGGAATCTTCGCCCATGGGCTGGCGCTCGGTCGGATTCGGGGAGACTCAGTTCGGGTATCCGAGCGACAGTTTCCGCTGCTCCACCGGATCACCGCGGCCCACGCGCGGCGATTGGGGTTGTCTCCTGTTCCTGATGTGTATGTGATGCAGTCCGGCGGACTTCTCAACGCGTTCGCTACCCGTTTTCTGGGTCGCGATTTCGTGGTGATATACTCGGACGTACTCGAACTGGCGTTGGCCGAGGGTGAGGCGGCAGTAGGTTTCATCATGGGTCACGAGCTGGCTCACGTATGGCGGGGGCACCTGAAGCATCGCTGGCTGACCGCGCCGGGGCGTTTCCTTCCTTATTTAGGAGCGGCGTATTCACGGGCCTGCGAGTACACCTGCGATCGAGTGGGCGCATTCTGCCAGCCGGAAGGGGCCATCAGTGGATTGCTGGCGCTCGCAGCCGGGAAGCAGCTTCACCCGCATGTCGACGTTCGGGAGTATGCAGCTCAGGCCGAAGCCGACCAGAGTTTCTGGATCCGGCGGGCCGAGCTGATCTCCTCGCATCCCCGGCTTCCCAAGCGAGTGGCTGCGTTGCTGAAGGCCGGTGTGACCATTCCGGCACGGAGCCAGTGGGCCGCCATGCCCGGGAGCGCGGCGGCGTGACGAAGGCCACCTGAAGGAGGAGCCATGGCACGCCGAATTCGATATCAGATGGACAAGGTCAGCGCTGAGCCCGGCGAAGAACGGGCATCCACTTGGACCTTCGCCGGGCAAAAGCTATCCGGTGTGGAACAGACCTACCTGGTGCGGGACAGCAACTTTTCCTCCCGCAATGAATGGGAATTCGTGGTTCGTATCCCGCGAGATCCCGGGGAACGAATCGAGGTCCGGCCCCGAACAACGCCGAATCTTCGCGCATGGGCCGAGCTACCGGACCGATCGCTCACCTTCTCCCGTGCCACCAAAGGAGCGGCTCGCGGCAAGTGGTACTGTCAGGTGGCCCTGGCAGACCCAACCGGTAGGAAGAGCAGAGATATCGTCCGGGCGGACCAGCGGGGATTGCTTCCCGGTTGGTTTACTGCCATCAGAGGTAGAATGCGAGTGAAATCCAAGGTGAAGAACACTCGGGGAACCGACGGGCAGGCCCTGGTAGTGCTGGTGTCTCCCGGTGATTACGCCGGTATGATACGGCTGTTCTTTGCCACCAAGGTCTGGATTCTGAAGGAGCGCTTTGCTCTCCCAGCAGCAGTGTAGTGCCTGCGCCGAAATAGCCGGACAGGGCCCGGCACCTGGAGGGGTGATCCACAGCGATGGACTCTGGTTCGTCAGTCACCACACTGGTCCGTACACCGATCCCGGTGAACTGATCGTGAAGACCCACCGGCACTGCGAGTCTCTCGCGGAGCTGACCGAAGAGGAAGCGGAGGCACTGGGCCCTGTACTCCATGCGGCGGTCGGAGCTCTGGAGCGAGTGGTGGCTGCAGAACGGATTTACGCCGTGTCTTTCAATGAACGCATCCGGCACGTTCATTTTCTCCTGCTTCCCCGCACCGCTGCCATGCCCCGGGGCCATGTCATTTCGGATCTATACCGCAGAGCGCGCAACCTGCTGCGAAGGTTCGGCGTGCTCCGGAATCCAACCCCAGCCCAGCGGTCGGATGTTGCGGGACGGATCCGCGCCGAATGGCGGCCTTGAACTGTTCCATCACCCGCCTCAACCATGAAGCCGATGCGCAGCGCTGTGCCCGTCTCATGGCCGGCTCGGAGCCCTGGCTGACACTGGACCGGACCTACGAAGCCTGTCTTGCGATCATCCAGGATCCCACCCGCGAGGTGTACCTCCTCAAGACCGAGAGCGACATTGCAGGGTTCCTGATCGTCTGCATGACGGGAGCGTTCGTGGGGTATATCCAGACCATCTGCATCGATCCCGTGCGGCGAGGCCAGGGCCTGGGTACCAGACTGGTGGAGTTTGCGGAACGACGGATTCTGGCCGAGTCGCCCAACATCTTCCTCTGTGTTTCTTCCTTCAATCCAGACGCACGGCGCCTATATGAGCGCCTCGGCTACCGGGTGATCGGCGAGCTGCGTGACTATCTGGTACAAGGCCATTCCGAAATCCTTCTCCGAAAGACATCAGGCCCACTCAGCGGATTTCGACCGCGCGCTTCGGAGGTCGGCTACCCGATCGGGGATGGCGTCCCCCCAGGACTGAGGGTAGGATCGGGCATGCGGGAAGCCCGGCTTCGTCCTGAATTTGCCGACCTCTATCCCACGCTGACCCCAGGCCAGTGGGAGCCGGCGGCGCGGGTGGCAGAGGTGGTGCTGGCCCGACTCCTTCTGCTGGAGATATCCGAGGCGCCGTTGCACGACCGGGTTTTGAATGAGGAGCACTTCGAATTTCGGGGAGAGACACCGGACGGCGCGCCGAGACCCACCCGTTCAGGGGTGGCGGACGAAGGAGACGCCTGATGGAAGATCCGCGTTACCCGATTGGTCGCTTCACCTACGAGGGCAAGGTGTCGCGCCAGTCTCGGGAGCGCTGGATCGGCGAGATTGCTGCGGCACCCGGCGCCTTGCGGGCTGCGGTTACCGAGCTCACGCCAGCACAGCTGGATACGCCCTATCGGGATGGTGGCTGGACCGTTCGGCAAGTGGTGCATCACGTGCCGGACAGCCACCTCAACGCCTATACTCGAATGAAGCTGGCGTTGACCGAGGACGAGCCGGTCATCAAACCGTACGATGAGGCCCGCTGGGCCGAGCTGGCCGACGTATCAGCCACACCGATAGACACATCGCTCACCCTGCTCGAGTGCCTGCACCGGCGCTGGGTCCTCTTGCTGCGCTCACTGGGACCAAGCGAGTTGAGTCGGCGTTTTCGGCATCCCGAGCACAACCGGAGCATTGATCTGGACGAGATGCTGGCCATGTACGCCTGGCACGGCCGACACCATGTCGCTCATATAACCTCGCTTCGCTCTCGAATGGGATGGGAGTAGCACCAACATGGAGAGTTGTTGCCCGTGAGCTCGATTCTCATTCGTACCGCCGGCCTCTTGCTGCTCTCCAATATCTTCATGACGTTTGCCTGGTACGCCCACCTTAGAAACCTGGCGGACAAGCCCTGGTACCTGGCCGCGATCATCAGCTGGACCATTGCGCTCTTCGAGTACCTGCTGCAGGTGCCGGCGAATCGGATAGGCTATACCACCCTGTCGCTGGCTCAGCTCAAGATCATCCAGGAAGTCATTACCCTGCTGGTTTTCGCGCCCTTTGCGGTGATCTACATGAAGCAGCCGATCAAACTGGACTACCTCTGGGCCGCCTTGTGCCTGGTGGGCGCAGTGTACTTCGTGTTCCGCTCCCCTTGAGGCTGATGCGTCGAGGATGTTCGTGGGCTTTCCTGGCCGCCGTGCTGGCTGCGCTGCCGGCCCAGGCCCAGGGCATCCGCGAACGGGCCCGAGACATGGGTATTCCGCTCGATGGCACTCCGGGACCCCTCAACGCGATAACCGATGTGCCCGGGGTGACAGTGGGACACGCGACCTTGATCAAAGGCAGCGGTGCACTGCGGGTAGGCGTTGGACCGATTCGCACCGGGGTGACCGCCGTATTTCCTCGCGGGAAGGGCGATTTGTCTCCGGTTTTTGCCGGCTGGTTCAGCCTCAATGGCAACGGAGAAATGACCGGCACGCCGTGGATAGAGGACTACGGGGTGATGCCATATCCGGTCACCATCACCAATACGAACAGTGTGGGGACGGTGCGCGATGCCGTGATCGAGTGGGGTCGTACCCGGCTTACGGACGTGTTCAACTGCTGCCTTCCAGTGGTGGCGGAGACCTGGGACGGCGACCTGAACGACATCTATGGCTTTCACGTGAAGAAACAACATGTGTTTGCCGCGCTCGACTCAGCCAGGACGGGACCGGTGGCAGAAGGAAATGTTGGGGGCGGTACCGGGATGCAGTGCCTCGGATTCAAGGGAGGGATTGGAACGTCGAGCCGCAGACTGCCGGGCAAAAGCGGTTTTACCGTTGGGGTGCTGGTTCAATGCAACTTCGGCCTGCGGCGGCAGCTGCACATAGCGGGTGTGCCAGTTGGTGAACAGATCTCGGGATATCCATCCTGCTACGACACCGATGCCCCACTCAGCGCCGAGCTTGCTTCCATGCGGTGTCCCGGCCGCAGGAACGTCTCGCGGGAGCACGGATCGATCATTGTCATCATGGCGACGAATGCCCCCCTGCTTCCCCATCAGCTGCGGCGACTGGCGCGGCGGGCCTCTCTGGGAATTGGGCGCATGGGAGGAATTTCCGGCGCCGGCTCAGGTGATCTTTTTTTGGCCTTTTCCACTGCGCGAATCAACCAACCTGACAGTTCCGGTGTGGCCTCGGTGGGTATGCTCCAGGACGACAGAATCGATCCCGTGTACGAGGCCGCGGTGCAGGCCACCGAAGAGGCGATCGTCAATGCGCTTCTGGCCGCCGAAACCATGACCGGCGCCGATAACCTCCGAGTACCCGCTTTACCGCACGATCAGCTCCGACAAATACTTCGCAAATTTGGCCGCCTGCCGAACTGAGCGGTTGCTGCAACCCTTCACGGCTTTTCACCATCCCAACTTCCTGCGGCTATAGGGTGAAACCCCCGCCAGACGGGGATGTAAGGACTCACCATTAGTTCGATGAACCGAGCCAGCGCGTTGGGAAAAGGAAACCTGCGGCGAAACTCCGACGCCGTCAGGCCCAACATGGCCCGCAAATGCCGGCCGAAGCTCTGGGGCGAGGAATACTCCAGGCGGTAGGAGACATCGGCCACCGAGAGTCCCGCAGTTTCGAAAAGGTAGGAGGCATGGAGCAGCCGAATGGCCGCCAGATAGTTCTTGGGCGAGGGGAGACCGGCGCGAGCGAAACGGGACATGAGTGTGCTGGGCCGGACAAAGAGCCGCTGCGCCAAGTGAGTGACCGTGGGAGTTTCGGGTGCGAGCCGGACCAAGGCTTCGACGAAAAGGCGGGCGTCGGGCGGGGCCTCACGAAGAGCTTCCAGGATTGGCCCTTGGATACGGGCGACCGCCCGGGTGGCTGGTTGGCCCACCACTTGGCGGAGGCGGTTCCAGCCGGTGGGAGAGGTAACGTCTACCACCTGCCGAACACCGGAGGCACCCAGCCGAAGCAGCATTTCGGTGGAGCTGGGATCGTGCTGCGAGATGAGCGCGACGGTGGGAATCCCGGGAAATTCGCGGACGAGGCTGCCCAGAACTTCGACCTGCTCCGGGCCACAGCGATGGACCGAAACCAATACCGCGTCCACCGGACGCTCCCGAACGATGCGCACCGCCTCCGGGATGGAATCCCGGTGAACCACGGCAAAGCACCCACTTCCGGCGGCATCCACCCGAGGCCGTTCCACCGGCAACAGGACCGTAGCTACGGTGGGTGAGCCCTCGGCCGAGCTGATTGCCACATCATCCTCCTCTGAGGTCGTGCGGGAGGGTACGTCTGGGACGTCAAAGAAGATTAAATCTGAAACGGCGCGAAGCTCGGCCTCGTCGGGTTGAAAGTGCGCGACAACTGGGAAAGCTGGGTGTACTTTTCAAGTCCCCCTCACTGGTCCTGACGTGAGCGATACCACCCTGGATTTGTTCGCCGCCCTGCAAGCAGCGCTGGGACCACAGTACCGGCTTCAGCGCGAGCTCGGACGCGGGGGGATGGGCGTAGTCTTCCAGGCGACGGACACCACACTCGACCGTCGGGTTGCCATCAAGGTTGTCCACCCGGAGCTCGCCCCTCACGAATCCATAACCCGCCGCTTCCTGGGTGAAGCCCGAACCATTGCTCGCCTGCGTCACCCCAACATCGTGGCCATCCACGCGGCGGGGAGCGCCGACGGGCTGTTGTACTACGTGATGGACGAGATCGCCGGCGAAAGCCTGCGCCAGCGACTCACGCGAGAAGGCAGAATTCCGTTCGAGGATGCGGCTCGGATCACGGCCGACGTGGCGTCGGCTCTCGACGCCGCGGGGCGAGCGGGCGTGGTGCACCGGGACGTGAAGCCCGAAAACGTGCTGCTGGATGAGGTCAGTGGACGGGCTCTCCTGGCGGACTTTGGGATCGCCCGGGCTGTCGCGGCCGAAGCGAGCGGATCGAGCACCGGACAGGGCGTGGCGGTGGGAACGCCGGTCTACATGAGCCCGGAGCAGGCCGCAGGTGAGGAGGTCGATACCCGGAGCGATCTCTACGCGCTGGGGGTTGTCGCCTACGAGATGCTGGCCGGACACCCTCCCTTTCAGGGCTCGCACCGAGTCGTCGTTTCCAAGCACATCGCCGAACGGCCATTTCCGATCGAGCGGCTGCGTCCCGACACTCCGGGAGCCTTGGCCGGAGCGGTCATGCGCTCGCTGGAGAAGCAGCCATCCGAGCGCTGGCAAACCGGCGAGGAGCTCCGGCAAGCGCTCACCGGCGAGCGATCAAGCTGGCCGCGACGACGCCAGCTGCGCCGGGCCCTGCTGGTGGCGGTGACGGCGGTTGCCGTGATCACCGGCGCAACGATCGGGCTGGTGCGACGTGCTCCCGGTCCTCCCGCCGGGGTAAATCCCCGGCATTCCATCCTGGTGCTCCCATTCAACAATCTTCGGGGCGATCAGTCGGTGGATTGGCTGAGAGAGGGCAGCGTCAGCATGCTGGGCCTGAACCTGTCGCAATGGAACGATCTCACCGTCGTGGACCACGAGCGCCTCCATGATCTCCTCGCTCGGCATCGGCTGAAAGTCGGGGATGAGATCGGTCTCGATATGGCTCGGCGGCTGGCCCGGGAAGCGGGCGTCTGGACCGTGGTGCTGGGAGATTTTACTCCGGCCGGTGACTCTCTCCATCTCGCCGCCCGGGTCTTCGATGTGGCCAGCGGCAAGCGGGTGGATATCGCTCGGGTCGATGAGCGCTCAGGGGCCGACGTGCGGCCGCTGTTCGACCAGCTCGCCGCCAAGCTGCTCGATCTGACCGGCGCACCCAATGAGATCCAGATCGGACTGGCCCGCTCGACCACCACCTCACTCGAAGCATTTCGTTCTTATTTGCGGGGGGTGGAGCAGCTGAACCGCTGGGACCTTGCCGGAGCCGAACGCGACCTGCAACGAGCTATAGCCCTCGACACCACATTCGGACTGGCCTACTACAAGCTGGCCCTGACTCGCGGATGGATGGCCGGCACGGGAGATTCGGTCTCGGACCGGCTCATGCTGCGGGCCACGACGTACTCAGCCAACCTGCCGCTGCACGAGCGCACGGTGATCAATGCCTATCGGGCGTTTCTGGGAGACCAGTACGAAGAGGCTCGCGCTCTGTACCGGCAACTCATTGCGCGAGACCCGCGCGACGCCGATGCCTGGTACGGCCTGGGCGACGCGTGGTTCCACGATACGGCCGGAGTGAATGAGGCACCGTTCTGGACTCAGTCTCTCAGGGCGTTCAAGCGAGCACTGGCACTGGATCCGAGCTACGCGCTGGCCTATGAGCACGTCCAGTACATGTTGAGCGTGGCCTCCTCCGATCACCCGACATACGCCCTGCTCCCCCGGGATTCCTTCGGCGTGACCCGGACCTCGTCAGGCCGCGTGATGATGGACAGCGCCACCGTCCATACGTCGGTGCAGCGGGCCCGGTCCGAGGCCCTCGCCACCGCGCGTACCTGGGTGTCGGCACAGCCGACGACCTTGAGAGCTCACGGGGCGATGGTGAACGCGTATCTCTCCTCCGGCAATTTCAGCGGGGCCCTTTCCGAGCTGGAACGATTCAGGGTGGCCACCTCGCGCCATCCGGAGCTGCCATTCGTAGAAGCGCGGGTCCGTTTTGCCTCAGGAGACGTGGACCGGGCTGCCGCCCAGCTGCGCACTGCGCTCGATACGGCCTCCTCCAAGGACTTCAGGGTCTACGCCGGCACCGCCACCGTGGTCAGCGACATCGCTGCCGCAGCCAACGTGTTTGCCTACCAGGGCGACCTGACCAACGCAGCGAAGACGCTGGAGCTGGCGGATCAGGTCAGACGCGAGGTGGTGTCTCACCCGGAATGGAGCGGGTCGAACGGCGAAGGCTGGCGCCGGGCCCGACTGGGTGAGCTCTATGCGGCCGCCGGCGGCCCCTCGTCTGCCCTTCGGCAGGTCTGGCAGAGCACGGCGGAGGCGGCTCGGATGTCGCCTGCGGATGAGCGAAAGCATATCGCGCACTCGGGGGCAAGCGCCGCGATCGGGTTGTTCACCGGACTCGCGGCGGATACAACCGCACTGCACGAGTTGACCGTTCTGGCTGGGGAGCCGGCGGCCAAGGAAGTTCGGGCACTTCTGGCTGTAAGCCGGGGAGACTCCGCCGTAGCCAGAAAGACGCTAGCCGAGCCCGACTCGACCACGTACGGCAAGCACATGTATCGGGTTCTCACCGAGCCACTGGCGGCTCAGGCGTACTATCTGCTCGGGGACTACGAGACCACGCTTCGGGTCCTGGAGGGCTACCAGCCCTCATCGCTGCAGACCGGAGAGTTCGACTCGGGATGGGGGATGCTGGGGCGGGTAAGGCTTCTCCGGGGTGCCGCCTACGAGCGGCTGGGCCGCAGAGCCGAAGCCCGGGAGCAGTACCGTCAGGTGCTGGCCCAGTGGAAGCGAGCCGACCCGGCACTGATCCCATTTCTGCAGCAGGCGGAGCGGGGACTGGCACGGGTGGGGCAGGCCGGGTGAGTGTAGCGCCGGCTTCCCGGACATCCCCGCTTCTCCGCTCCCCACATCTCTACCTCCCCGCTATATTTACCCTCACTGGTCGGACGGATGGTCGCGGGTGCCGCAAGGTATCCGAGGAAAGTCCGAGCTCCACAGGGTAGGCTGCCAGGTAACGCCTGGGCGCCGCAAGGCGACGGATAGGGCCACAGAAAAGAAACCGCCCGGATCGAGGGTTCGCCCGATATCCGGGTAAGGGTGAAACGGTGGGGTAAGAGCCCACCGCACCACTGGTAACAGTGGTGGCAGGGTAACCCCCAGCCGGAGCAAGGCCAAATAGGCGGCAAGGTGCGGCCCGCACCGCCAAGCCGCGGGTAGGCTGCTAGAGGTGGCCGGCGACGGCCATCCCAGATAGATGACCATCTCTCCTGCCCCATTGCATGCAGGGAACAGGAGACACAGAACTCGGCTTACGTTTCGACCAGCGGCGGCCCTCCGGAAAGTCCGGGGGGCTGTTGGTTTTGGGCGCTCCTGCTGGTTAGTTTGTCTGGCCCACCACTTCAATGGGGTTCCGATGGCGCTACAGAACGCCGGTTACTTCACTCTCGCCGCCGGCCTGGTGCTCCCTGCCCTGGGACTTGCACCATCTACCACGAAATACCGGATTGACCAGACGCTCACCCAGGAGATGGACGCCACTCCTGCCGGCGGGGCCAAGCAGCGGATCGCCTTCAGCACAACCAGCTTCGTCACCGTGTCGCTGGCAGACAGCGGCGGAGGCAAGTCGATCCGGGTCGTGGTGGATTCCGTGAAGGGCGACAGCGCCACCCCGATTCCGGCGCCCGTACTCGACAGCGCACGGGGCGCGGAGTTCCGCGGGTTCGTCGAGAAATCGGGCAAACCCAGCGGACTTACCCCCACGGCGCACGCCGGTGCCGCCGTCCAGATTCAGGGACTGCTGAGCGACTTTTTCCCCTGGGCCAGGGCAGGGCTGAAGGTCGGAGATACCTGGACCGACACTACGGCCAAGACCAGTGGAACTGGCAGCGACAGCGTCACCGTACGGCGAGTGAGCGCCTACAAGGCGGCGGCGAATGAGACCAAGGAGTCTCGCAAGGCGGTGCGGGTGGTGCAGGACTTTACCTCTTCCGTCCAGGGCACTCAGCCCACCCCGAACGGGCCAGCAAAGATCGAGGGAACCAGCAAGGGGAACGGCTCCTACTATGTGGCACCCGACGGCCGATATCTGGGGGGTGCCTGGCAGCAGCAGTCTGCCCTGAAAATCTCGGGGTCGTTTGCGCCCCACCCGCTGCCGATCACGATCATTCAAAAAACCAGCGTCAGCACTCTCAAGTGATCCGGCGTATGAATGTGCCAGCGAACTGGGCCGTTGCCGCATGCCTGGTGATTGCGGCCTGCAGCTCGGGACGGACCGCCCCCGGCGAGCCCGGTACTCCCAGCCCGGAGCCCGGAAAACCCAATACCGGGACACCCACCCCAAGCGGCGCGTCCGGCATCATCTACCTCCCCGTGCGGGATGCCGGATATGCGCTTGCTCGCCATGACAGTCTGACGCTGCAACTACCCGGCGGGGCCAATCAGCTCCAGTTGATCGATCGAACAGCCTACCTGCGGGTGAGCGTGGCCCCCGACACCAATGGTTACCTGGCGACCATCGTGCTCGATTCGATGCAGGCCGCGGTCGGCGGAGTGCCGGCCGCACCCGACTCGGTGCTCCCAGCGCGAGGCACCCGGTGGACCGCTTCGCTGAAGCCGGATGGCAGGTTGTCCGCGCTGAAATCCGATCGCACCACCACGCTGGGCGATCAGATCGGCAGCAATCTTCGAACGCTCTTCCCCGCCTTACCTCCGGGTGGAGTGCGCTCGGGCATGGAGTGGAGCGACACGACCGAAGTGCCGATCCGGGCCGACGCATTTGACGCCGTGGAGAGCTCGCTGACGAAGTACCGGGCTATGGAGAGTGACGACGCGCGGGCAAAGAACGCGGTCAAGCTGGAAAGCAGCGGATCATTTCGGCGATCCGGAAAGGGGACGCAGTACAA
>DASUVR010000406.1:0-12915 GCA_036378855.1 Gemmatimonadales bacterium
GGTGCACTTCGGCAGCATCCACGCAGATTGGCAGCCCACCGCGGGGAAGGCCGCCCTGAGCAGCGGGACGGCTTACAGAGCGAGCATTGGCCCCGCCATCATGCTCAAGGGCTTTACCATCAGCACGCAGATCGGGGTCTATGGCAACGGAAGAGGCGTCATGCAGGAGCTCACCAACTTCGTTTCCTTCAATGGAGCGCTCACCGACATCCGGATCCCTCTCACGCTTACCCTGGATCGCATGGTGGCCTTCGGCGATCAATCACTGGCACCGAGGGGCAGGGAACAACTGGAGCGGTTGACCCTGGGGTGGGAAGTGGTGTCCAACCTGGGGCTGCGGCTCAGAATGGTGAACCGGCGGGGCACCTGGTCTGCCGGATATCCAGGCGGCGAGCTGCGCGCCGATCAGGTAGACTATACGCTGGGCGCGCAGTACACCGTGGGATGGTAGCGCTGAAGCCTTGCTGTAAGAACTAACAGTTACCCGAGCACTAGCAACATCGTACCCTGTAACCGTCGGCCCGGCGGCTGAGCCGAGCTGTGCCAAGTATCCATTTACGAACCCAGTGAGGCACACCATGAGATGCCGTATCTTCCCCCTCGTCATTGGCGTCGCAGCGCTGGGGCTCACCGCGGCGCCGGCAGCAGCGCAATTGCAGGAGGTGCGCTACAACCGCTTCGAGCTCACCCCGTTTGCGGCTTGGTCATTTGGCGGTGCATTTGAGACCAACACAGGGGGCGCGCTGGGCGCGGGAGAACTCCGGGTCCCCGACTCATTCTCCTGGGGTCTGGTGGTCAGCTTCCTGGCCCATATGGGGTCTGCCGTCGAGCTGCTCTACTCCCGGCAGGACAGCGACATCGAATTCGATCCGGCTGGCGGAGGAGCGAAGGTACCACTGCCCGGTGGCTTCGCTTTCAATTACGTCCAGATCGGCGGCCGGCAGGAGTTCGGGCACTCGGAAAAGTTGCGACCGTTCATCACCGGCTCGCTTGGTATCAACGTTCTCGATCCCAAGGCGGAAGGAATCGGTTCCAGTACCCGCTTCTCCTGGAGCGTCGGCGGCGGGGCCAAGTATATGTTCTCCAGCCAGCGGGTCGGCATCCGCAGCGACATCAAGCTCTGGGTAACGCCGGTTCCCTCGGGAGACTATGGCGTCTGGTGCGGGTTCTACGCCTGCGTGGCCGGTGAAGGAACGGCCTGGGTGAACCAGGGACAGTGGACCGGCGGCCTGGTGTTCGCCTTCTAGGTAGTGGGTCGTTTTCAAGAAGGCGCCGTGACAAAGCTTGCTACGCCACACTGCTGCTGGTGTGGGCTTCCAGGATAGATGTTACACTGGCGGGTGCCAAGGCAGCGGCACCCGCTTCGGCTTCACCCTCGGGGAAGCTGGGGCGGCGAACCTCTCGCTGAAGAAGCGGCGCCCCCCGCCAATCCCAACTCGGCCACACCGGCCTTGAGGTTCTCGACCTTGAAGTAGACGCCCCATCGGATTCCAGGTACCACTTCTCGCCCAGCTTCCACCGGCCATACACGCGGAGTGAAAGAGTGGGGGCGGTAAAGCTGCTGGTCTTCGATCTCTCGACGATGGTTCTATCCGTGCCACTCTGGGAAGCCGCGGCCTTCGGCGTCGAGCTCACTCTTCAGGAAGATGGCTCCCAGGCCTACGGCGGCTCCGATCTGGCCCTCAGGCCGGGCACCGAAGGGGTAGCGGTAGGTCAGAAATGCCTGGTTGGTTCTCAGGTCGGAGTTGGAGCCCGGCGGCAAAGGTCGTGTCAGAGAACGCCGGGGTGTCGACCAGCACCTTCTCCGCGGAACGAGCTGCGCGAAGATATCCCAGCTCCAGCTCGTGGCGGCGGTCCGCAGCTGTCGGTACTCCAGGACCGAGGCGCGGAGCGATGTGTGGATAATGGAGGTCAGCCTGCTTTACAGCGTCAGGACGATCCCTAAGCGCACGTTCTGCAGCGGATACTTGATCTTTCCGGAGAACCCTTCGCCGTTTGACCTCGGATCCACCGTGATCCGGATCGAGCTGATGCCGTACCCCAGCTCGGCGGCCAGCCTGTTGGACAGGAAGTAGCGTCCGGCCAGGTTCCCTTCGACGACCGACGGCTTGATGCGGTCGATCTTGATTGCGATGTACCGGAGATCGGCTTCCAGATACCAGCGTTCGCCCAGCAGGAATCGCCCGTACCCGCCAATGGAGGCGGTCGGACCGAGGATACTCCTGGTCGCGGAGCGCGTCACGGAGTCGCTACCGGCGGTGCCAAGGGCGTCGAGCTCGAACTTGAACGGCAAAATCCCCACGCCGACTCCTAAACCCCACTGAGTTCGCTCTTTCGCGCTGATGGCGTAACGGTAGGTCAGGAAAGCCTGGTCGGTTCGGAACTTGCTTTTGGTGTCCAGGCCGACGTCGTAGGTGGAATCGGCGAAGACGATCTGCCGGTCGAGTGTCCGTTCAGCGGAGCGCCGGGCGAACTGGTATCCCAGCTCGAGCTCGTGCCGGTGTCCCGGGCGCCAACGCACCGACGCGCGGGGCATGAAGCGACTCCCCGGCAGACCGAGATCGTCCGATTTCACGTCCGTGCCCTCGCCCTCGGCTCCATCTACCCGGATGGTCGTGCCCATGATCACCACGGCACCTGACAGATCCAGCTGCCACTTGTCGTACAATCGCCCGAGGCTCGTTTGCGCCTGGGCCGCCGGTGTCGCGACCATCGCCAGACCGAAGCAGAGGATCAGACCCACGAGCCAGCTCACCCGGCAATGCGGGCAGGTGCGATTGTCTGTCATGGACGCCTCGTGATGGGAATCAGACTGTAGCAACATGCACTGCGACCGCGTGCCCGTCGAGAGGAGCCCGGACCCCACTTTGGTGTAGGTTCTACGCCGGCTGGCGATTTGGGCTCGCGCAAGTTGGCGCGGCTTCCGCGAATACGACGTGGCTCCCGACGATCAGCACTTCGTGATGATCAGCGGCGAAGCCGGGCAGACGATCCTCATCGGGGTGCAGAACGTGTTTCATCGGTTGCTGTACGAGTGACGAATCCAGCGCTGAGGACTCATTGTGGGCAGCACAACGGGAAGGGAAAAGGAAACGCAACGTGGTATCACCTCGCGACAGTTGGGTGTGCAAGGGTTCCGCCTCGGAAGAGCATGCTGAGAGCCCCACGTTCCCGAAACTGTTACAACTGACAGTTTCTCCAGTACCCGGACTGGCGGATCATCAAGCCCATGAGCTGGCTTATCAGGGCGACAGAGATCTCCATCGTGTTCCTCAACGGCCTTGCGCTGCTGATGGTGGTGGCCGGCTCGGTGGAGGCAATCGCTGGCGTAGTCCGGCTACTCGTGGCTGGGGGCCCGCGGCCTGAGCGGCGGGACCTCTGGCTTCGCTATGCTCGCTGGCTGGTTGCGGCACTCACCTTCCAACTCGGCGCCGACATTATCGAGACCGCGATAACTCACCAATGGGAGGCGGTTGCCCGCCTGGGCGCGGTCGCGGTGATTCGGACCTTTTTGAACTACTTCCTCGAGCGTGACCTGGCAACTCATGCAGGGCATGGACAGCAGGCTCAATCCTAGATGGCCTCTCCCACCGAGAAATAGAGCAGTCCGCCGTCCCTCCCCCAGGCGTAGTCGAGCCGCAGGTGCATCGGGTACTTTCGAGTCAGCTGGTAACGAAGACCGCCGCCTCCCGCTGGGAGCAGCTCGGCGTTGAGAATCTTTGAGACCTCCGGAGCAACCTGGCCGAATCCTCCGAAAAGGACCGCGCCGAGGCGTCCCGCGCTGTGGACTCGGAGCTCCGCCTGTACCGCGGTAGTGTAGTGGTCACGGTAGCGACCTTGAGTGTATCCCCGCACCGAGAAGCGGCCCGTTCCCAGCGAGCATAGGCCATAGAATGGCGCGTCGCCCGGCGCTCCACAGGCCAGCAGGTTGGTGGCGAGCACGAGACGCCGGCCCCGAAATCCGTGGTACCACGACCAGGCCGCCTGGTACCGTTGAAATGAGCCTGACTGTCCCGTGGTCGTGGTGAAGAAGTTCCCCTTGAGCTGGGCCAACGAACCCTGCTGAGGCCAGTAGTCGTCGTCCCGAGTGTCGAACTCGGCCTGAAGTCCGCCAGCCAGGAGCTGCGAGTTACCCTGGTCAGGGAGCGTGGGCTGACCCGGTAATCCCACTGGATCCTGGAGTGTGACCGTGGTGGTCAGCCAGAGGATCTGGCCTCCGACATAGAAGCCGCTCGCTACATGCCGGAGGAGCGCACCCGAGGCCACGAAAAAGGTCTGGTCGATGGGCACCGATTGGCCGTCTTCTCCGGCGTCGATGCCGATTCCGTAGAAGTCGTACTGCAGGTCCATGTATCCGGCCACGCCGCGAGCGCGCCAGGTGTCTTGATCGAAGCGCGCCATCTCCATCCCCATGACGCCCCAACTGCCGTTCTCGCTCGCCAGGCCGGCGATCGCGCCAGTGGAAGGCTTGACGGTGGTATCGGCGTCGAACCGATGGATCAGTCCCGCCATTACGGCCACACCCCAGCCGATTTGCGAGTTCTTGAACGGCAGCGGGGCCACCAGCGGGGTGACTCCGAGTTCTTCATCCTGAGGGGTGCTTTCGACCGTTCCGGGTGCCAGTTCGATTGATGGAATGTCGGAGGTCTCGACCCCTTGCGCGCGAGCCTCACCAGCCGCGCTGAGGACACATCCGAAGGCTGCGAGACGGGCGACCCAGGCCGGCCACCCCCTCGACACGTTCCACCAAGTAGGTGTCATCCCGGACCCTGGCTCCAGACCAACGACCTCAGAGCACCACGTTGAGCAGACGGTCGAGCAATTCCTCCAGCGATAACATCGTCAACATCAGCGGTAGCACGGGCGCCAGCGTTGCTGCCGCCAGTTGGAGCACGGAAGACAGGGTGAACGGAATCCACTTCATCTCCTTCACCACTTCGTAGCTGTTGCCCATATCGGCCAGGGACTGGATATCGGCGTTTCCGAGCAGCGGCTCGTCGGTTGGAGCCTCCCCACGCACCCATTTCCGGTCGAACTCGCCCATGTAGCGCTGAGCCAGCGCGCCGTAGTGGCGAGAGCCTGCTCGCTTGGCCGCCTCCAGTTGGCGAGTGAAGGCGAACAAGGGGCCGAGCACGGCAAGGATCATTACCGTTACCAGCCCGATCAGCTCCACCTTGAACTGGGGCAGGCTGGCGCCGGCGTAGAGGATCCGGTTGGCCATCAGCCCGGCCAGCAATATCCCTTGAGCCAGGAGCAGGGGCGCGAAGGTCCGACTCACCATCGCGAGGAAGCCCAAACCTCCGGCGCGGTCCGGATGGGTCGGCATCAGGTTCAGCGGGATGCGGGATACCTGCCAGAGAAATCGGGCCCAGATGAACAGTCGGAAATACCAGCGGAGCAGAAGGAATTGAAACAAGGGCAGACTCACCAGGCCCAGCCACCAGCCGGCGAGCGATGGACGCCATATGCCATTGACCATCGTCCCGTGCCAACTGGCCACATCCAACGCCATCTGCCTGCGCCAGAGGAGTCCGATGCCGACCACGTAGACCAGGAGCAGGATCACGATCTCCGCCCCTGCCGAATTGCGGAGCCGTATGGACGATGCCACGGCGCCGCCGAATCGTGCCCGCTCCGATTCCGGGATCAGGCCGCGCTCGACAAACTGCTCCACCGTTGAGCGTAAGCGCCGGTGTACGGCAATTTCGGACGCGATCAACAACGGCATTGCCAGCAGCAGCCGAGCGTGGAGCTCGATGTCGTAGAGGAAGGGCAGCGCCACTCCTTTCCAGGCGTGCCCTTCGGCGACGGAGAGTAGTAGCAGGGGGACCCAGGCCAGCAGCGTCAGGAAGATTAGGCGGCGATGCAACAGCTGTAGAGTTTCTCCGCTCAGCCGGGTTCGCCGCCACAGTTGATAGAGCGGCCCGCCCAGCACCAGGGAGAACTCCGGATCGACGAGTGGGGTTGGTGGGGGGGATGCCATAGGAGCCTTGGCTATCTCATCGTCGCGAGATTCCGCCAGAAATTCTCCAGGCTTTCCGTGCCGCCGAAGAGCGTGGTGAAGATGGTCGAATCGGCCATCAGGATGTCTCCCCCGCGCTCAGACTCAGGTGGCATCCAGATGAAGCAATTGAACTCCGTGTTGCCCGCTGCGGTAAACGGGTGTGGCCGGTCCAGGTCGATTGGCTGACAGGAGAGGACCCGCACCGACGAGGTGTTGCCGTTGGTCAGGGCGTAGTGGGGCAGGTGAGGATGAAAGTTGAAGGTGGTGACGTCACGCAGGAGGCCCAGGCTGTCCAGGTCCCGGTTGGCATGGAGGGGTGCAATCCGGTTGGTGCCTTTTACTACCGCGGGGCGGAGTCCGTACTGGTTCAGCACTGGAACCTGCAGCCCCTTCATCAAAGACCTGGTGTACTGGCCGAACCGCTGCTGCCGCGGTACCAGGGGATCACCGTGGTGCTTGTATTCCATCTGGCGCTGCTCGAGGTCGGCGGCAAAGCCGACATCGTGATGGGGACCGATCAGCAGACAGGTGCCCTCGCGCTTGAGCCACTCGCGAAGGGCCGCGATCTCCTCCGGCGAAGCCTCCTGTTCCGCCAGCAGATGGTCCAGCCCGAAGACCATGAGTGTATCGGTGTCCGCCAGGATCCGCTCATCGAGGGGCTGGCGGTAGCCGGCCTGGTCTATACGCTGAAAGACGGCAACCGGCTGGTCAGTTACTTCGCCAACCAGCTGCTGAAAGCTCAGGGTGGAGCGGTGAAACAGCTCCAGCGTCCCGGCTATGCCCTGGAGGAAGCTATGCTCGTCCCACTCCCGGGTTTCGTACTCGGGCCAGGCCACCCGGCGGACCTCGGTGAAGGTGGAGAATCTGTTGTCCATGACAGCCGGGTCGCGGTTCGCTTCCCAGGGATAGCTCCAGGTCCAATAGAGGCTCACCCGACTTTTGCCGGACTTGTATTTGCGAGGCACGTGATCCTGGTTGTACGTCCTCGCCGCTTTGCCTGTGTCCATATCGTGCTCCGTTCTCGTCTGCCTCGACGCCAGCGTCAGAAGTGGACCGTGGCGGCGATCTGCAACGAGTGGCCTTGGAAGGTGGATCGGTTGGAAAACTCCTTGAAATACTTGAACCCGAGGCCGACCTCCCGTGCGGGGAAGCCCACGTTAGCTGTGAAGCCCAGCGCGTTGACCCTGTAGCGGGCCGAGGCCTGCTCCGGTGTTACCGTCGGCCCGGTCCTGTCCGTGGTCTGCCACTGTTCGTACCCAACCAGCCCCAGCTGCAGGTGCAGATCCCGCTGCAGGGCAAACAACCGGGTGACCGAATAGTCGAGATTCAAGGTTTGCCCCGGCCGAATCCCGGTGCTCTCCTGAGTGCCGTGAAACTCGTACATCTGGAAGGCGGAGACAGCCGTTCTCTCGTCCGCGGTCAGATAGAACGTCTGGCCTGAGGCGAGCACGTGGGTCCAGTAGCCCGAGCCGACGTTGTCGTCCGCTCCTGCCTCGAAACGACCGGTAGGAGCCAGAAATCCATAGATCAGCTTTATCTCGGCGCGTGCTGTCGTCCAGCCGAGAATCACCGGCTGATAGTAGGAGTCGGCGAGGCCGCCGCCGCCGCTGATTGCCCCGTTCACATCGGAAGTCAGGGAGTTGTTGGCGATCGGCAGGGTGGCGGATGCCGCGATCCTCGCGGCCCCGAAAACCTTCTTCGAGCTGGCCCAGACGAACCCGTTCATGTCCATCAGCACCGAGTTGCTGCCGGTGGCTACGACCGCTCCGTGGGCATCAAGGCTCCGGCTGCGGGAATAAAACAGAAAAGAATTCGAGTAAGTGAATCCCGCGGCCGGCATCACTCCCGAGCTCGTGGCGCTCATGCCCAGGGGATACACGCCCCGGTTCTGTGCCTGCGCTCCCCCGCACGCGATGAGGCTGCAGGCCACCGCGACGGGGATGGCGCGCATGGCTCAGCGCGCATTGCCCAAGCCCGCCAGATACCTGAGCGCCTTGAGGCCGGGGAGAAAGAAGTAGGCCCCGCCGCGGACGGTGGTGAACGCGGGTAGGCCGGTGATGCGTTTGCGGATCGGGCGCTTGGGGATCTTGTACTCGAGTGTGCCGTCCTGCAACCCGATGAACGGATCCCGCTCGTTGCCGAGCTCGTGGAAGTTCTTGTCGTTGATCCACACGTTCTGGGCGAACTCGAATTGTCGAATGAGACTGGCGCAGATCACGAACGCGGCGATGCCTCGTTCAACCCCGTCCTCTGGCGCGCCTTCCTCCAGAGGCGGACCATAGGTGGCGCCCCGCCGGATCATCCGCCTCCGGTTCATGTTGGCGGCCGTGTCCCGCGGGTTCATCCGGCGGCAATGCGAGCCGAGTGGCACGGCATAGCCCAGCGGGTCCACCTTCTTGTAGTTGAAATCGTTATTCCGCTGCGCATCGGCGCCGAGCGCCGGGTCATCCTTTTCGGGGGCCAGAACCAGCGGCGCACCGCTCCGCCAGCGGCCCATGAGCTTGGCGGCGATGAACTCCTGCTCCTCGGCGTTTTTCCCGTGCTCCCGCAGAAAGTCCCGAAATTTGCCGACGTGCTCCTCCATCCGGCGGTAGGCCATGTAGCTGCCGTTGCGGGACAACACCTCCGGTTGTGGCTGCTGGGCTGGAGGGCCGTTTTCATCGGGATAGCCCAGGATGAACTCGCCGGGCTCGAGCGCTGCTCCCGAGCCCGGTGTTGGCTCTTCCCCGGTTCCCTTCATGACCGGCTGGGAAAGTCGGTCGCGGTAGCCGAAGTGATCGTGGGCGTAGTCGAACGGCGGGGTAGCCTCGAGGTCCAGGAAGGAGAGCCGCTCCACGCCGGGGATCTTCGCGACCAGCTCCTCATGAGCGGTCACACACCGGGTGTGCTCCGCAGCCGTGCGGGCGAAGAGGATCACGATGGCGTGCAGGTGGGGACTTGCCAGATCCCCCACCCAGCAGCTGGGGTGGTTGGGCCCGGTGTCGCCCAGCATTTCCGCCCGGGCAACCATGCCCTGCTTGAATTCCTCGGGAAACGTGGCGAGAGAAACCTCGTCTACCCCGAGGGCCCGCAGTCCTTCCCAGGTGAACGCCACATTCACCCACCGGTTGTCGCTCTCGACCGTCGTCCGCACGCTGGAGGCCGAGCGGATCTTCTCCAGAATTCCTGCTACCCACGCCTGAGCGCCGGCGGTGTCCCGGAAGGTGAGAAACTCGTAGCGCCCGGTCAGCGCCGGCGTTCGGGTTACCAGGATGTGCTGGATGTCATCGAGCTCGAGCATCGTCACCTCCGCTGCTCACTCATTGCATCTGGTCCAGCATGTTGGAGAATGCCGCCTTCAGCCTGAGCGCCTTCTTGATCTCCTCCGCGCTCACGTAGGGGTACTCGCCATACTCCAGGAAGCTGGGGCGCTGGTGATCGCGGACGAACTTGAGGAACGCCGGCGTGTTGGTCTTCCAGTCCATCGGGAAGCCTTCCAGGTTCTCGAAGACGGTGTTGATGCCGTACTTGGTGAAGAGTGCGACAGCGTCCTCGGTGTACTTGTCGAAATCGGTATCGAAGATGCCCTGATACATGAAGTAGGTGTCCTGGCCTATGTCGAAGAGCACCCACCGGAGGTAATGCAGCTGGAGCACAGCCAGCCCATCCGGCAGACCCTTGATGGTATTCTCGATCTTGGTGCCGTACTCGCGAATGGTCTGCTCCGTGCCCGGTTTGATCTTGGCGATGATCGTAAAACCATGGTTGGCAGGGGTCTTCGGATAGATCGGGCCGTACCGTCCTTGCTCCAGCTTGAAAAACCCTTCTTTCGGAATCGCCATCGCTGCGGGCTTCGACCAGTCTTCGACAATCTCCGGCGTAACGGTGTCTGGTGGCGTTGGGGGATGGATCATGGTGTTCGTCATGGAACCTCTCCTGCGGACGTTTAGCGGGATTTTCTCGAGGCCTGAAAGGCGAATGTGGGCGGCTGCTTGAGGCTAGGACGGGGTACAACCTGAGGAAACTGGCATTTCTAACAGTCAGCCTGATCTTTCACGATCCCGGGACTGGTAGAAAGTGCAGTGTCGGTGGACTGCTCTGTCTTCCATAGTGATGCTGGGAAAAGAGGTTTTTCACGACCCTTGAGTGGAGGCGTTATGCGGAAGGGAACCATGCTGGGCGCCGGGATCGTTGCGGCAGTGATCCTGGGGAGTGCATGCAGTAAGTCGGAGACGGAGCAGGTCAAACCGGAACAGGCCGCGGGAGCAAAGGCTGACACTGCGGCGGCACAGGCCGGTGCGGCAGTCGATACCGCCGCAACCACAGCTGGGGCATATGGAGATACTACCGCGGCTGCCGCTGGTGCGGTGCAGGACTCCGCTGGAGCGTACGGCGCCTCGGCTGATTCTACGATGAAAGCCGCTGGGGACAGCGCCGCCGGTGCGTTGCCCGACACCTCCGGTGTAGGAGCTGCGGTGGATTCCGTTCGGCCCGACTCGACCTGACCCAGGTACAGACGGCAGCTATCCGTGCCCGCCCCTCGTTGGGGCGGGCTTCCACCTGCATATCAAGGGAGATCCTCTCATGAGGATGGCTCACCCGGCCTGGCTCGGCGCAATGGCGCTGGCCGGCTTGCTCACCGCGCCTCCGGCTCAGGCCCAGGGCGGCCAGCCCACCAGCGGCCAGGACCAGCTCGAGCTTTCCCGGGCCAACATCCAGACCCGGCGGCAGGAGATCGTACAGCAGCTCATGGAGCTGACCCCGGCCGAGAGCGAGAAGTTCTGGCCGATCTATCGGGAGTTCCGCAACGAGGTTGCCAAACAGGGCGACGAAAGACTGGACTGGACGGAGCGATTCGCCAATCAAGCCCCTAGCATGTCGGACGATCAATCGAAGAAGCTGCTGGATGACTGGTTTCGTCTCAGGGAGAAGCAGATCGATCTGCAGAAGAAGTACGCCGGGAAGTTCCGCAAGGCATTGCCCGGGGCCAAGGTGGTTCGCTTTTACCAGGTCGAGAACGCCTTGAACACCGTGGTGAGCGCCAATCTTCAGGCCGCCCTGCCAATGGCTGGAGATACCACAACCCAATAAGTCGAGCCAGTTCAACAAGCGAGGGACCGCATGCTGGCGAACGGACGTTTTCTCGACCATATGAAACGCCAATGGAAGCTCCTCGTCCTGCGGGGAGTCTTGGCGATAGGATTGGCCGTTGTGGCGTTTACCCGGCCGGGAGTCACGCTGCTGGTTCTGGCGACACTGTGGGGCTTCTATGCTCTGGCCGACGGAATCGTCGCATTGATAACCGCCTTTCAAGTGCGGGATGAGGGCCGGCCGGTCTGGCCCCTGATTCTCATCGGCGTGCTTGGCGTTGCTGTGGGAGGCTTCACCCTGGTCCGGCCCGGCGTCACGGCGCTGGCCATCCTGATATGGATTGCCGCCTGGGCCATTGGCGTTGGTGTCCTCCAGGTGGTGCTCGCGTTCCGGCTGCGCCGGGAGATCTCGGGGGAGTGGCTGTTGGCCTTGTCCGGCGTTCTGTCGGTGATCTTTGGCGTGGTGACGATTGGAAATCCGCAGTGGGGCGCCACCGTGGTGGTTTATACCATTGGTGTCTACGCCTTCCTCTTCGGTCTGCTGCTGATCGCGCTGGGGCTGCGGCTCCGCGGACTGAACAAGCGGGTAGCTGAAAGATTTGCCTAGGAGCCGAAGCCTGGAGAAAAGGACAGCGGGGACCTAGCATCGCTACGTCCCCGCTTTCTGCATTACAGGTTCCCGCTCTTCACGCCTCCTACTCCATCCTTATCAGCTCCACCCGCCGGTTCTTGGCCCGTCCCGCCGCCGTCTTGTTCGAGGCAACCGGTCTCTCAGGACCAAATCCCTTCGCGCTCAGCTGCCCTGGCGATACTCCGTTCTGCTCCAGGAATTTCTCCACCGCCACCGCGCGGCTCTGCGAGAGCCGGACGTTCGCCGATCTTGAGCCGGTGTTGTCGGTAAAGCCTGCGACTTGCACCCGCACCTCCGGACTTCCCTGCAGCTGTTTGGCGACGTCTTGCAGCACCGCCTCCGATTCGGGTGTGAGCGTTGCCTTGCCGGTGGCGAAGGTCACTCCCTGAAGCGTGACGGTGCGGGCGCCGCGCTGGAACAGGATGGGACAGCCGTTCTCGTCTACCGCCTGACCGTTCGGGGTGTTGGGGCAGCGGTCCGCCACATCCGCGACCTTGTCACCGTCCGCATCGCGGCCACAGCCCCGGGCGTCCACCGATTCTCCGGTCACGCTGTTGGGACACTGGTCCGAGGCGTCCGCGACGCCGTCGGCATCGGCATCGAGCTGAGCCGGCGCGCAGCCGTTCTGATCCACCTTCTCCCCCGACGCCGTATTGGGGCATCGGTCAGCCACGTTCATCACGGCGTCCTTGTCGTCGTCCTTCTGGCTCTCCGAGCATCCTTCCGGATCCACTTTCTCGCCGGCGGGCGTACTCTTGCAGCGGTCCTGACTGTCGCTGACACGATCCTGATCGGCATCCTTTTGTTCCGCTGAGCAACCCTGGCTGTCCGCTGCCTGGCCGGACGGAGTGTCGGGACAGCGATCGGCGCTGTCCTTGACCTTGTCGTTATCGCTGTCCCGCTGGCTCGGCCCGCAGCCTCCGGCGTCCACCGCCTCTCCAGTCGGCGTACCGGGGCAGCGGTCCGCCTTGTCCTTTACTCCATCCTTGTCCTTGTCGTAGGAGTTGCCGAACAGGAGGCTGAGACCAGCTTGCACCCCGAAATTCATGTAATTGTCGATGCTGCTGGTCGAGGGACTCGGCACGTAGTCGATGGTGCCGTCGAGCTTGACGCCAAACTTCTCGCTCAGTCCCAAACGGAGCCCCAGGACGCCGGTGATGCCGTCCTCGTCCGTATCCGCGTCCTTTCCGTACATGTCCCGGACATAGCCC
>DASUVR010000407.1:0-7638 GCA_036378855.1 Gemmatimonadales bacterium
GGCCATGGGAGAAGGAGACCGGGAATCCACGATGCTCACCGAGCCCGACAGCACCACCGGGACGCCGGCTTACATCGCGCCCGAGGTGATCCGGGGCGATCGGGTACCGGATCACCGGTTGGACATTTATACCCTTGGCTGCGTGGGCTACTGGCTCCTGACCGGCCGGATGGTGTTCCAGGCCCCCAACGCCATTCAGCTCATGTATCAGCATGCCAATGCAACGCCGGTCGCGCCCTCCCAGCGAAGCGAGCTGGAAATACCGTCTGATCTGGACCGAATCATTCTGTCATGTCTGGCCAAACTGCCGGAAGACCGGCCCCAGTCGGCCCACGAACTTTCCCGGTTGCTAGCGGCGTCGGCCGCGGCTCAGGGGTGGAGCGAAGAGCGGGCCCACCGCTGGTGGGACCGGCATCATCCCGCTGCCGCCGGCCTCCGCTCTGCGGAACTGCGGCAGCAGGTGCTCACCAAGACCATGGACCTGGAGTGGGAGCCGGTAGGAACGCCGGCACCGGGACTCGGTTCGGCCGCCACCTGATGCATTCCCGCACCTCCTGAGTCGGTAAGCATGGCAACCAGGGCCGACCTGGCCGCCCCGGACTCGGCTCAGCCGGGACCTCTGGACCGCTCGCTTGGCCTCTTTGCCGACGTTCGCGCGGGCGAGAGCGGCACCGTGTTGCTGCTCGCGCTCAACGTCTTCCTCCTCCTGGCTGCCTACTACTTCATAAAGCCGGTTCGCGAGGCGCTCATCCTCTCGGGTGAGGGCGCGGAAGTGAAGTCGTATGCCGCAGCGGGTCAGGCGCTGCTGCTCCTGGTGCTGGTGCCCGCCTATGGCCTGTTGGCCGACCGGCTTCCCCGTCGCGGGCTGCTGAATTCGGTAACCGCGTTCTTCGTCGTCTGCCTCATTGGGTTCTACGTTCTCGCTCGGGCGGGCGTACCGGTGGGTGTGCCGTTCTTCCTCTGGGTCGGCATTTTCAACCTGATGATCATTGCGCAGTTCTGGTCTTTCGCCAACGATCTGTACACCAAGGAGCAGGGCGAGCGGCTGTTTGCGCTCGTTGCCTTCGGCGGATCGGCCGGAGCGGTGCTGGCCAGTGTCTTCGCCAGCCAGCTGATCCCTCTGGTCGGGGTCCCCCAACTCCTGCTCATAGCGGCCGGGCTGCTGCTGGCCGGTGGCTTGATCAGCAACCTGGTCGACGCGCGGGAGCGAGCCCGGCAGGAAACCCACGTACCGGTGCACCTCAGTACGGCGGAGATTCCGGCAGCCACGGGTGAATACCAGGTCGAGATGGTCGAGGATGTGAAGAAGCTGACCGTGTCCATGCCGGGAACCGGCTCGGTTGGTCGGAAGGGGACCTTTCGGCTCGTCTTCGAAGATCGGTATCTGTTGCTGGTGGCTTTTCTGGCCCTGATTCTCAACTGGGTGAACTCGACCGGGGAATACATCCTGGGCCGGACGGTGGAAGGAGCGGCTCAAGCCGCGGTCGCGGCAGGAACTGCCAGGGGCCTCTCGGTGCCAGAGTACATCGGTGAGTTCTACTCCGACTTTTTCTTTGCCGTGAATCTGGTCGGCCTCACCGTCCAGCTTTTCCTGGTGTCACGGCTGCTGAAGTATTTCGGAGTCCGGGTGGCCGTCATGGTTCTCCCGATCATTGCGCTTTTCGGCTATGCCGTCCTGGCGTTCGTGCCTATTCTATCACTGGTTCGAGTGGTGAAGATCGCGGAAAACGCCACCGACTACTCGGTGCAGAACACAGTACGCAATGTGCTGTTCCTTCCGACCAGCCGCGAGCAGAAGTACAAGGCAAAACAGGCCATCGATTCATTCTTCGTTCGGGGCGGCGACGTCCTCTCGGCCCTGCTCGTCTTTGTCGGGACCACCACATTCGGCCTGGCCGCGAACGGCTTTGCCCGCATAAACCTGGTGCTTGCCGCCGTCTGGCTCCTCATCGCCCTGGCGATCGGCCGCGAGTATGGACGCAAGGCGAGAGCACAGCAGACCAACGCGCGCTGGTGACCCGACCCTGGTTCTGGTTCTTCTTGAGTCTGGCATCGGCTGCATGCGCCGGCTCGCCACCCGCTTCAGCACCCGTCCCGGAAATTTCACCCCACCAGATTGCCACCCGGATCTATCTCATGGGCGATGCTGGAGCACCCCGCGCCGGTGGGGAGCCGGTTCTCCAGGCGTTGAGCCGAGAGCTGGCCCTGCAGCGGGTGGAGACCGTCGTCGTTTTCCTGGGCGACAACGTCTACCCCAAGGGCCTGCCCGAACCTGAGGATCCTCAACGGGCCGACGCAGAGCGCAGTTTACGGGCCCAGCTCCAGGTTGTGGAGCGGGCCGGCGTCAAAGGCTACTTCGTTCTGGGCAATCACGATTGGGACCGATTCGGGAAGGGTGGCTGGGAGGCAGCCCTCCGGCAGGAACGCTACGTCGACTCCGTGGGACAGGGCTACGCCACGCTCCAGCCGGGAGGAGGTTGTCCCGGACCCAGCATAGTTGATATTGGCACCCGAGTTCGGCTGCTGCTGCTCGACACGCAATGGTGGCTCCATGGGGCCGCCAAGCCGATGGACCCAACCTCGAGCTGCCCGACGGACAGCGAGCAGGAGGTCGTGGATTCGCTCCGCAGCGCCCTCCAGAATGCCGGAGCCCGAATGACGCTGGTTGCCGCCCACCACCCGCTGTCCAGTGGCGGTCCTCACGGCGGATACTTCGGATGGGAGGACCACATCTTTCCCCTGCGTCTGGTAGTGCCCTGGTTGTGGCTCCCCCTGCCCTTCGTCGGATCGCTGTATCCCTCGGCGCGACAACACGGCCTTTCCAGCCAGGACATGTCGTCCCGGGCTTACCAGCGGCTCATCACTGCCTTCCGCCTGGCGTTTAGCGGCAGGCCGCCAGACCTGTACGCCGCGGGACATGAACACAACCTCGAGGTCATTGCCGGCGGTCCGGTTCCGCTGCAGCTGGTGAGCGGCGGGGGGATCTACCAGCACACCGATCGAGCGGCCAACATTCGGGGAACCCTGTACGCGAAGGAGGCCAGCGGCTTCGCTCGACTGGATGTCCCGTCTGCCGGCCCGGCCCGGCTCGCGGTGCTTACAGTGACGGCCGACGGCCAGAGTCACGAGGTTTTTTCTACCTGGGTTAAATGAGCTGATGCAACTTTGCCGCGTGCTGTTCCTGAGCTGTACCGCCGCCCTGATCGGCTCGACCGCAGTCGCTCAGAGCAGCTCCCCCAGAGACACGCTGATTGCAGCCGGGCCCCAGTACCGTGCGAGCGGCCTTCACAAGCTCATGCTCGGCCGCGAGTATCGGTCGTTGTGGACCACGCCGATCTCGGCCCCCGTCCTTGACCTTGGCAGCTTTGCCGGAGGGCTCCGCCCCATCTCGAAAGGCGGCGGTTTCCAGACCAAATCGTTGCTGCTGGCCGGCGCGGATGGTCGCGAGTTTTTCTTCCGGTCGATCGACAAGGATCCCTCAGCCACATTGCCGCTCGAGCTTCGGCCCACCGTGGCCGGAAGCGTAATCCGGGACCAGACCAGCTCCGCCTTTCCCACCGCTCCCCTGGTGGTGGATCGGTTGCTCCGAGCGGCCAGAATTCCGCACGGGCAGGCCCGCCTGTATGTACTGCCGAAGGATCAGCGGCTGGGTCAGTTCGAGGCCCAGTTTGCCGGGCTCCTGGGGTTTCTGGAGGATCGAATTGGCGGTTCGAGCGGTCCGGCAGCAAAGTGGGGCGGCGCCACCGAGATCATCGGCAGCGACAGTCTGTTTGCCCGCACCAGCCGTAGCCCGGATGACCGGGTGGATGCTCGGGCTCTGCTCAAGGCGCGGCTCTTCGACGTGCTGATTGGCGACTGGGATCGCCACTCCGACCAGTGGGTCTGGGCTCGGTTCAGCGACAGCGTTCCCCGGGTGTGGACTCCGATTCCGCGCGACCGGGATCAGGCCTTTGCCAAATACGATGGGGTGCTGTTATCAGTCGCACGGACCAACGCGCCACAGCTTACGAATTTCGGACCCGAATATCCCTACATGCCCGGCGCCACCTGGAACGGCCGGGACATCGACCGCCGGTTCCTGGTTGAGCTCGAATGGCCGGAGTGGGAATCGACACTTACTGCCCTGCAGAGCAGCCTCACCGACTCGGTCATTGCCGATGCAGTGCGGGCGCTTCCCCCGGAGCACCAAGCGATCAAGGGCGAAGCTCTGAGCAAGGCGTTGCGCCGGAGGCGCGATGACCTTCCCCGGGCGGCGGAGAAGTACTATCGGCTGCTGGGAGAGCAGGTCGACGTCCATGCTACCGCACAATCCGATCAGGCGCGTTTCACTCGTCTCAGCAAGGATACGGCTGAGCTCACACTGTCCCGATCTGATGGACGAGGAGCGTCCACTCCCTACTACCAGCGGCGATTCGACTCCCGCACCACCAAGGAAGTAAGGGTCTTCCTCGGAGCGGGTGACGACCGGCTCGTGGCGAATGGTCCCGCCACCGAAGGGCCGCAACTCAGAGCCCTGGGAGATGAAGGACGGGATGTGCTGGTAGACTCGATCCGGTCGAAGCGGGAGAAATTCTATGATGACAGCACCGGACCGTCCCACACCGAGGGCTACGAAAACAAGATCGACCGCCGTCTCGATATGGCCCCTCCCCGGAGCGGCACGGAGCTGCCGCCCAGAGATTGGGGGCATCGCTGGACTCCAAATACCTGGGCAAGCTACGGACCCGATATCGGACTCTTCATCGGCGGCGGCCGCACCCTGACGATGTACGGTTTCCGAAAGTACCCCTATTCCAGTCGCCACCGGTTCCTGGCCGGAATCGCGACCGGGCCCTGGACGTACCGGCTGGACTACCACGGCGATTTCCGGCGGGAGGACTCGAGAAGCTATTTCGACCTGCGCGCCCGCGCGTCGGGGGTGGAGGTCATCAGCTTTCATGGCTTCGGAAATGAGATTCCTGCTCCGGCCGACAACGAGTTTTACCGGGTCACTCAGGACGCGTACGGCGTTCAGCCTTCGATTGTCCTTTCGGTCGGGCCACACTCCGAGGTACAGGTGGGCCCGCTCCTGAAGTACGCGTCCACCGACAACCATCCCGACCGATTCCTCGCTACCCTGGGCGATCTCTATGGTACCGGCAACTTCGGCGAGCTCGGGGGCAGGCTTACCCTCAGGCACGACACCCGCGATCAGGAGCAAGCGGCGCAACGGGGTTTGTATCTCGAGCTGACCGGGACGTTGTACCCCGCTCTGTGGGACGTGGACAGCGTTTTCGGCGAAGTGCACGGTGAGGTTCGGACCTTCCTTACCGCGCACGCTCCGCTCGACCCCACCCTCGCGCTCCGGGTAGGCGGCAAGAAAGTCTGGGGGCAGTATCCGTTTTTCGAGGCCGCGTTCATCGGTGGCGCCTCGAGCGTGCGGCTGGGCACAGTGAATCGCTATGCCGGCGACGCCTCGGCCTATGGCTCGGCCGAGCTACGGCTCGCCCTGGCCCGCTTCGAGTTGATTCTTCCGACCCAGCTCGGCGTCTTTGGACTGGCCGACGCAGGCCGGGTCTACCTCGCGGGCGAGAGCTCCGACACCTGGCACTCCGCATTCGGCGGCGGGCTTTCACTTTCATACCTCCAGCGGGCCTACACCTTCTCGGTCGCGCTGGCGGCGGGGGACGAACGAACCGCCGTCTATGTCCAGGCCGGCTTCGGATTCTGACGCGCGAGCCGCGTCGGCTGCCGCGCTCGCGGCAACCCTCATCATCACCCTCCAGCTCGCCGGGAAGGCTACTCGCGACGCGCTCTTCCTCTCGAGCTTCGGCGTTGCAGCACTGCCGGCGATCGTCATCGCCGCCGCTGCCCTTTCCGGAATCCTTGCGATACTGATTGCCGGGGTCATGGCCCGGACCCAGCCGGCCCGGCTGGTACCTCGGTTGTACGCTCTGAGCGCGGTCCTCGTGCTGGCGGAATGGGCCCTGGTCGGCTCGGCCCGCAGGGCGGCAGCCGTTCTGGTTTATCTCCATTTCACCGCGATCGGCGCGATCCTGGTCTCCGGATTCTGGGCCATTATCAACGAGCGGTTCGACCCCAGCACCGCGCGTCGCACCATTGGGCGGATCACTGCCGGCGGTTCCATCGGAGGACTGCTGGGCGGCCTGCTGCCCGAGCGAGTTGGCTCCGTGCTGTCGCTCAACGCCATGCTCCCCGTGCTCGCCGTCCTGCATCTGCTCGCCTCCGTGCTGGTGATGAGAATGGGGCACGGTGCCCCTCGGCAGCTATCGGCGGGTGAAGGGGCCGAAACCGAACCGCTGATGAGCGGCGGGCGGGTCCTGCGCGGCTCCGCCTACCTCATGGGAATCGCGTTGCTGGTGACGCTCACGTCATCTGCGGAGGGGGTTCTCGACTATGTGTTCAAGGCCCGGGCGAGTGCAGCTACAACCAGCGGAGAGCAGCTGCTTCGATTCTTTGCGGCCTTCTACACCGCCACGGCGCTCATCGGGATTTTCATTCAGGTCACTGCGCTGCGGCCCTTGCTGGGAAAACTCGGCGTCGCCCGCAGCGCATCGCTCCTGCCGGCCGGCGTGAGTCTCGGCGCTGTGGGAGCCTTGCTGGCGCCCGGTGTGCTGGCCATTGCCCTGGCCCGCGGTGCCGAAGTTGTTCTCCGAAGCTCGGTGTTTCGCGGGGCATACGAGCTGCTCTTTACTCCGGTTGCGCCATTGGAGAAGCGGGCCACCAAGCTGTTGCTGGACGTTGGCGCGGCGCGTGTGGGAGACATCCTGGGTGCCGGACTGATTCTGGGTGCGCTGGCGCTGAACAGCGGTGGGGCGGGACGGTTGCTATTGGGTCTGGTCGTCCTGCTGTCCGCTTTGGCCCTCGCCGTCGCACGTCGGCTTCACCTGGGGTACGTCGAGGCCCTCGAGGGAAGCATCCACCGGCAGGCGGGACCGCTCCCGGACCAGACCGAAGATGACGCAGCAGCCTGGCTTCAAACGGTCGGAGGCTTCGACCTCAGCGGGATTCGATCCCGCCTGGCTCTTTCGACGGCCACCCAGTACCCCGCAGAGCCACCCGTCCGGCGACCCGCTCCAGCTGTCATCGAAACGCCTTTGGATCAGGCGATCCACCATGGCAGTGCGGAAGAGGTCAATCAGGCTCTGGCCGGAAGCACCCCGGCAGCCGGCCAAGTCGATAGTGTCATCGAGCTTTTGGCCTGGGATGCGGTGGCTCCGGCCGCCATCACGGCATTGCGCCGGGCCGCGTCGTCTCAGACTGACCTTTTGGTCCGGCGGCTGCTCGATCCGGACGAGGACTTTGCCATCCGACGAAGGCTGGTCAACGTGCTCGCGGGCGCGCCCAGCGCCAGGGCCTTCGACGGACTGCTCCAGGCATTGAACGATCGGCGCTTTGAGGTGCGGTACCGGGCCGGACGCGCGCTCAGCCGTATGGCTGGTGAGATCCGGAATGCCTCGGTGGACCGGGCCTACGTTCTGGGCGTAGTCGAGAAAGAGATAGGGGTGGAGCGAGGTGTGTGGGAGAGCCGGCAGCTGATCGATTCGGCGGAGGAGGAGCGGTCTCCCATGGAAGTCGAGGTGTTGCGGGATCGGGTCAGCCGCAGTCTGGAGCACCTCTTCACGCTGTTGTCGCTCA
>DASUVR010000408.1:0-8902 GCA_036378855.1 Gemmatimonadales bacterium
ATGCCAGATCTTTCAGGGTGGGATATCGTGCCAGAAAGCGGTGGTAGTACCCCTCCACCCGCACGACCTGGGTCTGCTGCAGCATGAACTCGGAGACCAAGATGTGGTACGGATCGCGGGTGCGCCGCCAGGGAAGGTCGCGCCCGTTCCGGCCGAACCAGCGCAGCAGACTCCGGCGGAACGCGCCCGCGTGAAGCTGCAGGTACTGCTCGCCTAACGGCGCAACCTGAACGGAATTAGCTTTGGTCCCCATGAATCCCTTGGCCCGGATTGGCCGGCTGGTACTGGATGGCGCTTCCCACGTGGGGCGGTTGACCTATTTCGTGGTGGAAGCCATTCGCGGGCTCAGCGAGGTCCGAATCTGGTGGCCCAGAATGATGGTGGAGGCCTGGAACATCGGCGCCGGAAGTCTGTTCATCGTGCTGCTGATCTCGGCTTTTGCCGGCGCGGTAACCGCCCTGCAGACCGGCTACCAGTTTACCGGGAGCATTCCGTACTATGTGGTCGGCACGCTGGTGGTCTCGTCCATCATCCTGGAGCTGGGGCCCGTGCTGACGGCGCTGATCCTGGCCGGCCGGATCGGCGCTCGGTACGCGGCCGAGCTGGGCACCATGCGAGTGACTGAACAGATCGATGCGCTGGAAAGTTTGGGCCGCTCGCCGGCATCACACCTGGTCATCCCCCGGGTCCTGGCCGGTCTCCTGATGATACCCGCTCTCACCATCCTGGCGAATCTCTCCGGGGTGCTATCCGGCTGGATCTCGGTGAAAGCCGTTTTGCCGGTAACCGACGCGGATTTCATTTATGGCGCGCAATATTACTGGCGGCCCTGGGATGCCTGGTACTCGGTGATCAAGGCCTTCTTCTTTGCCGGCTCCATCACGGTGATCTCCTGCTACATGGGCTTCAACACCCAGCAGGGCGCCGAGGGTGTGGGCCGATCCACCACCACGGCGGTGGTCACCAGCTCCGTGCTGATACTCGTGTTGGACACGGTGCTCACCCGACTGCTCTTGAATCAATGATCGAGCTTCGCAACGTCCATAAGGCATTCGGCAAGCAGGTGGTGCTGAACGGCGTCGACTTCGAGGTCCGCGAGGGGGAGACAGTTGCCCTCCTGGGGCCCTCCGGAACCGGCAAAAGTGTGCTGCTCAAGCACATCATCGGGCTGATCCGACCGGATGTCGGTGAGATCTTCGTCGATGGCAAGGACGTCTGCCGGCTCAAACGACGGGAGCTGTCCGAGCTACGCTCGCACATCGGTTATGTCTTTCAGAACGGCGCGCTGTTCGACTCGATGAATGTGTTCGAGAATGTACGGCTCGGCATCACCGATGAGGATCGCTACGCCGACCTGGAATACTGCCATCAGCGCGTTGCCGAGTGCATTCGGCTGGTCAATCTGCCGGCCGATACCATCGAAAAGTTTCCCGCCCAGCTGTCGGGCGGGATGCGCAAACGGGTCGGCATCGCCCGCGCGATTGCCGGAAACCCGAAGTACCTGCTCTACGACGAGCCCACCTCCGGGCTCGATCCGGTCAATGCCGACATCATCGATGGCCTGGTTCAGCGGCTCGATCACGAGCTCGGCGTCACCAGTGTCATGGTAACCCACGACGTCCGTGGCGCATTTCGAGTGGCCGACCGGCTGGCCCTGTTGAGCGAGGGAAAGATCGTGATGCAGGGCACCCCGCAGGAGTTCCTCGAATCGACGAATCAGAAGGTGCGTGAGTTCCTGGAGCGTGACTTCGACAATCCCTCGTTCGCGGCCTGAGCCCCATGGACTTTCGCTATTCCCGTGAAGTCATCGTCGGCACCATTGTGACCGTTGCCATCCTGGTCTTCATCTTTGGGACCATGTGGCTCAGCGGACGATCCGTTTCTTCCGACAACCTGGCGCATATCCAATTCGCCAACGTGAGTGGGCTCAAGCGAGCCTCGCCCGTCCGGGTCTCGGGGGTGAACGTAGGCAAGGTGGAGAAGATCGAATTCGTCGACGTGGGCAAGGTTCTGGTCACGGCCAGTCTGCCCGTCAAGATCCGTCCACGGGTGGACGCCGAAGCGAAGATCGTTTCGGTCACTCTGGTTGGCGATTACGCGGTGGACTTCTACCCTGGAACCGCCGCCGAGTTGCTGCCCCCCGGGAAGTTCATTCTGGGCACCCAGGATCTCGGGCTTTCGGGTCGAGCCCTGGAATTGAGCGACCGGGCGGACAGCATCCTGATCGGCGCCCAGGCCATCATGAACAAGGAAACCGGCGAACAGCTCCGCTCCATGCTCACCACTATGGAGGGAACCCTCAAGGCCGCGGAGCGAACCATGCGGGTCTACGGCGATTCGACTCGAGGGCCCACCGCGGAGCTCACCCGCACGATGGCGTCATTCCGCCAGCTGAGCGCCCGTTTGGACAGTACGCTGGCTAACCCGGCGCTGGGGCGTGCACTCACTCGCGCGGACACACTCACCGGCAACCTGGCCGCCATGACGGCGCGGCTGGACTCGACGCTTGCGGCCATCAACCGGGGCCAGGGCACTCTGGGCAAGTTCGCCACCGACAGCGGCCTCTATTACGACATGCGGGACGTGTCCCAGTCCTTGAAGGAGCTGCTGGACGAGATCAAGAAACATCCGGGCAAGGTGCCGGTGACGATCAAACTCTTCTAAAAGCACGCTTTTCGCTGCGCCGCTGTACTTTCCCTCCATGTTGTCCATCACCTTCCTGGGCACCAGCGCGTCCATCCCCACCATCGACAGGAACGTGGCCGGTCTCGCCGTCCAGCGGGAGGGTGAGACCATCCTCTTCGATTGCGGAGAGGGAAGCCAGCGCCAGATGATGCGCTATGGTGTCGGCTTCAGCTTTCGCGAGATTTTTTTCACTCACTATCACGCCGACCACATGCTGGGGGTAACCGGTCTCCTGCGGACCCTGGGGCTGCAGGACCGGTCGGCCCCGGTGCTGCTGTACGGGCCCAAGGGTGCTCAGCGGGTACTGGGCGCGGCGATTACGCTGGGTATCGAGCGCAACAAGTTCCCGGTCGAGATCCTGGAGGTGAAACCAGGGGATCGGCTGGCCCGTGACGAATACGATATCGTCGTCTTCGAGACCGACCACCGGGCCGATACTGTTGGCTTTGCGCTGGTGGAGCACCCCCGCCTCGGACGCTTCAACCCAGACCGGGCTCGCGAGCTGGGCATTCCCGAAGGTCCGCTCTGGGGCGAGCTGCACCGGGGCAAGCCAATCACCCTTCCCGACGGCCGGACCATCGGCCCCAGCGATCTGGTTGGGGCCCCTCGGCGGGGACGGGTGCTGGTCTATACCGGCGACACTCGTCCCCACCTCGGGGTGATCGAGGCCGCCCGTGGGGCCGATCTGCTGGTGCACGAGGCCACCTTCGGCGGTGATGAACAGGATCGGGCAAGGGAGACCGGCCACTCGACGGCCGCGGAGGCGGCCAGGGTAGCGGTGGAGGCCGGAGCCCGCCGCCTGGCTCTGACCCACATCAGCTCGCGATACAACCGTGACGCCGCAGAGCTCCTGGCCGAGGC
This sequence comes from Gemmatimonadales bacterium, assembly GCA_036378855.1. GTDB lineage: Bacteria > Gemmatimonadota > Gemmatimonadetes > Gemmatimonadales > GWC2-71-9 > CAVVWJ01. Next base: position 3,547 of record DASUVR010000408.1, read on the forward strand.
GAAGGCAGTGTTCCCGGAGACCATCATTGCACGCGACGGCATGACGCTCGATGTCCCGTACAGCGATGGGGATTGAGCTGGAAGTGTGGCTTGGCCCTGGCCTTGCAGATCGATGCGGCAAGCCGATTGGCGACCGCATCTCCCTTAAGACTGGGCATATGGACCGTTCCTCCCCGGCCACGTCCACCTTGCGCTCTACCATCATTGTCGCATTTCTCACCGCCGTCCTGCTCGGCTGCGGCAATGCCCCCGCTCGCGCGGTGCAGCAGCAGGAGGACCTGAAGCAGGACTGGGAAGTGCAGCCGGCGCTTTGGTCTCCCCGTGCCATTCTGATTCCCCGCAGTGCGCCCGCCGATTCGGCGGCCAGCGATACCGTCACCCTGCTCGACAGTCTGCTCACCCATAGCCGCGCCGACTCGGCCACACGGGACAGCGCGAAAGCAGGGGGGAGGCGTTCCACCGCCGCGGGCGGTCCCACGAAGCGGGGACTGTTCAACATCAGTCCCAGTGACTCGGCTTTGTGGCCGGTCAAAGCTCCCCCGCCTTTGCCGGGCTCGATTCTCCCGCAACACCGGATCGTGGCATTCTACGGGAACCCGCTCTCGAAGCGGATGGGCATTCTGGGCGAGCTCCCGCCCGAGGAAATGCTGGCTCGCCTGGAGAAGGTGGCCACCGAATGGGCGGCAGCGGACAGTGGCATGAAGGTGCTGCCGGCATTACATCTGATCGCCACGGTGGCTCAGGGCTATCCCGGCCCGGCGCGGAAGTACCGGCTGCAGATGCCTGACAGCGTGATCCGCCGAGTGGCGGGTTGGGCGGAAGAAAGGGGCTGGCTGATCTTCCTGGACGTTCAGGTCGGGGTCAGCAATGTCGAAGACGAGCTCAAGGTTCTGGTACCCTATCTCAAGTACCCCCACGTGCAGCTGGCGCTGGACCCCGAGTTTGCCATGAAGGACGGGAAGCGGCCCGGGACCGACTGGATGGGACGGATGGATGCTTCGGAGGTCAACCACGCCATCGGCGTGCTGGCCCAGATAGTCGAGGAGCACCAGCTTCCACCCAAGGTCCTGGTGGTGCACCGGTTCACCCGCAACATGTTGACTAACGCCTCCCAAATTCGGCTGGACCCCCGGGTTCAGGTGGTCATCGACATGGACGGGTGGGGGACACCAGGCAGCAAGATGGGCGCGTACCGCTGGTTCGTGGTCCGACACCCGGTGCAGTACACGGGGTTCAAGCTGTTCTACAAGAACGACAAGCCGATGATGACGCCGCAGCAGGTCCTGGAACTGTATCCCAAGCCGCTGTATATCCAGTATCAATAGGCGGGGCAGCAGGGTTAACAATCTCGCGAAGCGGATCTCCACCGGAGCGGACCATGCGCACGGCCTTCGTTCTTCCCATTGGATTAGTTCTTCTCTCGTCTGCTGCCCCGCTGCCCTTCCGCCCCGCCGCCTCCCCTCAGATCACCGACCTGACCTGGCTCGAGGGCATCTGGCGCGGCAAGATCGGCGGTCGTGAATTCGAGGCCCACTACACCGGGGTGAATGGGGGACAGATTCTGAGCGCCAGCAAGTACACTGAGAACGGAAAGCCGGCGGGGTTCGAGTTCGAGCGCTTCCAGCAGCAAGGCGATACTCTGATGTTGACGCCCTTTCCCGAAGGAATGTCCTCAGTGTCGTTTCCGCTGACCGAATACGATGCCAAGGCCAAGCGAGCAGTCTTCGAGAATCTGGCGCACGACTTTCCCACCCGCATCAGCTATCAGCGAACCGGGGGAAACCGGCTCACCATCCTTGTGTCCGGTCCTGGCGAGGACGGGAAAGAGCAGGTCCTGACCTACGATCTTCAACGGAAATAGGGGTTACACGAACTGACCTGGATACTGATATTTTCCCGTTGTGAGCTCTACACCTGTCTCAGCCGATTCCCAACACTCTCGCCGCAAGGTCTCTGCACCCGACGGTGCCGCCACTGAACGTCAACTGGCACGGTGGATCGCCGAAGGGGACGAGGCCGCCTTGGGCGAGCTGTTCGATCTGCTCGGCCCCTTACTCTATGCCGTGGCGCTCGGAATCAGCGAAGACACCCGACATGCCGAAGGTGCGGTGGAAGAAACCTTCGCTGAGCTGTGGGAAAAACGAGCCTGGCTCAGTCAACTGCCGGCCGTTTCCCCCTGGCTGCTGGAGCGATGCCGCAGCTGGGCGATCGCCCTGAGGACCGGAACGGCGGTGCCCAGCGCGCGGGCGCTCCACGATCGAATTGGCGATGTGCCGCTGACTCGCCGGCTGCTGCGGTGTCCTCCCGAGCTGCGAAGCTCCCGGGTCAATCGGGCCGTGGATCAGCTTGGGTCCCAAACACGGGAAGTGCTCGCCCTGGCGGCGCGGGGCGGCGCGGGCATTACGGACATCGCGGAGCGGTTGGGCATTCGGTCGGATGACGTGCTGACATCGCTAGGGGAGGCGCTCCAGCAGGTCAGGGTTGAGCTGGAAGGTTCCCTCCGACGCGAGGCGCCATGAACCACCCGGCCCAATTCACCAATCGTCTGGCGGCTTTGGCGTTAGGCCTGGCCGACGCCGATTCGGACGGCAGCCTCGCCAGCCATCTGGCCACGGGTTGCGAGACCTGCGCCACGGAGCTCCGGCGCTATCGGGAGACCGCGGCGTTGCTGGCCCTCGGTATCGAGCCGCTCCATCCTCCCGAGGCCTTGCGGCAGCGAATCCTGGATCGGATCGGCGGCAACAGCTTTGCCTTTGTGCTGAACGGGACTGGTGAGTGGCGCAAGGAAGATGGGCTCGAGGTGAAAGTGCTGTTCGACACCCAGGAAAGTCCGCTGACGTTGCTGCTGTCGCTCTCCACCGGCTCCTGGCTGGCTGACGCGTACCGCCCGGGGCATCTGGGCTACGTCATCATGCGAGGCGAGCTGGATGGCGATGGAATGCGGTTGGGTGTCGGCGACTTTCTTCCCGCGGCCGGCAAGGTACCCGGCCGTCAGATGGCTGTGGTGATGGACACGGTTCTGCTCGCGATAGCGGGGTCGACAACGGCGGCGCCGCTCGATTCCCCTCGCGCGGTCCGCTCCGGCAAAGCAGCCTGGAACCCGATGGAGCGGGGCACGCTGGCCTTGCCCCTGAGCGGCAGCGAGGAGGAGGGAGTGGAGGTCTCTCTGCTGCGCCTGGAGCCCGGCGCAACGATCGCTCGCCACCGCCATGACTGGGTGGAGGAGCTCTGCCTGATCTCGGGAGACTGCCGTTGTCAGGGCATTGAGCTCGGCCCGGAGGATTACCATCGGGCCAACCCCAGCACCACCCACGATGCCACCACCAGCGTGGGTGGATGTACGTTGGTCTACATCATCCGGAAGAGCATTCCCGAGTAGTCCACAGCCCAGTTTATCGAAGCGCCAGCTTCACATCGGCTGCCTTCCAGGCCCGCTCGAATCGCTCTTCGATCTTCTCGGCGGGCTTCAGTTTGTTCTGGGCTCGAAGGCTCTGGGCCAGACCGTATAACGACCATCCGTTTTCCGGGCGCCGGTCGAGATCGTCCCGGAAAATTTTCTCCGCTCGTACCGGCCTTCCTGCCGCCAGCAGAATCGTGCCCAGCCGCTGCCGAAGGGGCATGTACCAGGCCGGCGGCTCGTCGTACACCAGCTGGTCTTCTCCCTGGATTGCCGCCTGCAGCCGAGCGACGGCCTCGTCGACCTGTCCTGCTCCAGCGGCCATTTCACCCGCGAGATGAGCCTTGGCGATCTCCAGCAGCGACTTGCTGGAATTCAGATTCAGCATCTGATCGGCCGGTAACTCGTCGGCGATTGCCAGCAGGGAATCACGCTCTATCGCGGCTGAATCGGTCTGGTCTTTGGCGGTGAACGCCAGGGCGCGGGCGTAGTGCCAGATGCCTGTAGTGTATCGGAGGTGAGCCGCCGGTGCCGGCTGCTGCAGGATGTCGTCCCACCGGGAGAAGCGCACGAGGGTGTACAGCACCGTCGGCGAGAAGTACTCGAGCGAGGGTATTTGCTTGACGACATCCGGCGAGATCCGCTCTCCGATCGTTCGAGCTGCTTTGAGTGCGTCCTCGCTCCGCCCCAGCATGTTGAGCGCGTACCACATCACATGGAAGTTGTGGGTGTAGTAGCCCAGTGGATACACCCCGGTAGGGTGCCGCTCATTGATGAACTCTTCGTCGGCGTGCAGCGCGTGGGCATTATCTTCGGCAGCCAGCTCCCATTCACCCAGCTTGATGTAGATGTGGGTGGGCATGTGCACCAGGTGCCCGGCTCCGGGCATCAAGCTGCCCAAACGCTGGGCACAGGGAAGTGCCTTGCGGGCCTCGGGCGAGGCTTCGATGGCATGGATGTAGAAGTGGCAAGCTCCCGGGTGATCGGGATTTCGCTTCACCACCTGCTCCAGCAGCTTGACCTGCTCCTTGGTGCTCGGCGCCCTGGGCTTCCCGGCCGCTGTCCAATAGTTCCAGGGGCGCAGGTCCATCAGCGATTCGGCGTAGAGAACGGCTGCATCGTCATCGGTGGGATATTTCCGTGACACCGCACCGATGGCTCGAGCCCACGCCGTGTCCAGCGCGGTGCGGTTAGCCTTGGGATCGGCCGAATAGCGTTTGCTCAAGGCATCGATGTAGGCCTGTTCCTGGGGTGAGACGTTGACCGAAAGCCGGACGGCATTGTAGGACGCGTCCCAGGCCGGACGCACCAGCGAGCTGTCCATCGGCAGGTTGATGTTGGGACCCAGCGCGTACGCGATGCCCCAATAACACATCGCACAGGTGGAGTCATACATCAGCGCCTGCTTGAACGACTTGATTGCCTCGTCATGGTTGAAGGCGTAGGTCAGCCGAAGCCCCTGGTCGAAGTACTGCTGCGCCTGCTCCGACTGGGTCGTTACCGTGTGATGCAGACTGCCGAGGTTTTCATAGAGTGGTGTTGGGGCGGAGGCGGACTCGGCGGTCGGCATTCCGGGGGGGTGATGGTGTTCCTGTGCGTTCGCTAGGCCTGGAACCGCCAGCCAGAGGGCAACACCTGCACTGCACCACCGGAGTCGCAGCTGAATGTCGTGGAGCATGAGAGTACTCCTTCAGTGGCTCAGGGGGAGAGCTGAGTTTCCGTCAGCTTCCGGAATTCGGGGGTGTGTCGCAGCGCCGAGAAGTTCGGATCGACTCTGAGCCAGGCGGGCGACACATAAAACGGCACCGAGAGCAATGTCCCTAGCGTAGCCAGCGCCTCGGTCTGCAGGCCAAGCCGGGACTGAACACAGGCCAGGCGATACACCAACCGTGAGCCGTTGAGAGCATCCTTGGCAATCGGCATCAGGGAAATGCTCCGCTCCGCCTCACGGGTGGCCTC
>DASUVR010000409.1:0-6736 GCA_036378855.1 Gemmatimonadales bacterium
TACGGCGAGGCGATGCGCATCACCAGCCTGTTCGACCATCCCGCGCCAGTAGCCTATCTGCCGTTCATTCCGCTCGCACTGTCCGTCCGTATGCAGGCGGCGCGGGCCCTCGACCGGACCGACCTGGTGGACCGGCTCCAGAACCGAATGCGGTCACTTCAGATTCACGGCGCTTTAACGCTCGGAGCGCAGTCTCGTAAGTAAGCGGAGGCTACGAACGTGAGAGGCTTGCTGACTATCGGCGTGTGCCTGGGCTGCTGGGTGCTGACTATCCGGGGGCAGGTCGTGGACTCTGAGGCTCGCACCTATGTCAATGAGAAGCTGGCTCCGTATCTGGACTCGATGGCGGCCCAGGTCTGCCGGCTCAAGTATCAGCACGCCGCCGCGGCTTCCGGCCGCCTCATCTGCCCGGCTTCCGATAAACCCAGCCCCAAGGCGCCGCACACCAAGAGTCCAGGGAGAAGGTCGGATGCCAAGGACAGCGAGGCGAGGAGATATATCCGCTACCAGCTCGAGCCGCTGCTGGACTCGCTCGCCTACCAGCTCTGCCACATCAAGTTCAAGGTCGATCCCGGTAATCAGGATCCAGGCGCTCAGGGCGGGGATATCTGTCCCGGCCCGCCCGACGGATACCACAAACCGCCGGGGAACGGCGCGCCATGAACGGCAATTGGGCGAAGCCTTCGCCGTGGGTGGTCGCGATCCTGCTGATCGCGGCAAACGGCGTTCTGGCGGGCTGCATCCGGATCGAACATAAGGACAGCCCGCTTCGAGCCTACATCAGGGATGCTCTCGAGCCCTATCTCGATTCCCTGGCGTACCAGATCTGCCAGGTGAAATACGAGGCAGCGCCCGAAGCTCCGGGCCGGCTCCCCTGTCCCGGGCCGCCGGAGGGCTACAACAAGCCACCAGGGAACGGGAAGCCATGAAGCTCACCAACCCGCTTTACGGTTTCACCGGCACGCAACTTCTCCTCCTTGCGATGACCACATGCTGCGAGGAGAAACCAGTGCCTCCGGCGAAGCCTCAGGCGCACGCGGGGGTGGAGGACTTGCAGCTGACCCCCGCCGCGGGCGCCGTCGGCCCGAAACGCACGCGCCGGGTCCAGTTATTCGGCTGGTATCGGGGCGACTCGAACAACGTCGTGAGCGGACCCGGAACGCTGAAATGGACGTCGCAGGTGGATGGCGGAGCGGTCCAGCCGGAAGGTGAGTTGAACGTTTCCTCGTTCCCGGGCACGGGTTCCAGATCCGGCGAAGGGTGGGTCGGGGATGGGACAACAAGCGACACGGTGAAGTTGACTCTCTGGGCCAATGCGGATGCGGCAAAGGCTGCCGGCGACGTGGTCGAGGTCACTGAGCCGGCCCCTCCGGCCGGAGCTGCCGCCGGTGCCGGGAACTCTGCACCGGCCCAAGCCGACCCGCCCGATCTCGCGCTGCTCGAGAGCCGGAACTCCGGCAGCTGCAAGTGGACCCGTCCGCTTCCCTTCATGGGAGCGCTTTCGGTGGGAGAGCAGGACAAGATCCCTTGCAGCCTCGCCGTGTTCTCATCTCACTATGGGATGTTGTTCCAGGAGGCAATTACCAATTCCACGTGGAGCGACAAAGGCGCCCACTTCACGGTTATCCGCCCGGATACGTTGGAGGTCAACATCACGGTGTTCCTGGCGGTGACTCCACCCCAGCCTGCTGAAGGCTCCAACCTGCCGCCGGAGCAGCAACCCCCAGATCCCCAGACGCTGGCCGAGCTCGACGTGCAGCGAGCCAACCTGATCTTCGCCACCAACAATACCGGCCTACGGGTCAAGGCGGAGTACCAGAAGCTGACTCCGAGCAGTGACTTGTCGATTCGGATCGGGGCGGATCCCTATGATTGCGGGCAAGCGTTCAAGTTGCCCGACCAACCGGGTAAGCCGGACTACGCCTACAACCCGTCGCGGGTGAGCGTCTACTACGTCGATCGGATCAACTACCCGCTCGATCCGGTGCAGCCCAGGGTGCGCGGCATCGAGTGTCACCACTGGTATTCCGGAAACCCCAACGTAGGCACGCCGCCAGGCAAGGCGCCCGTGGTGTTCATCTCCTACTCGCACCACTCGCCGGTCACGCTGGCCCACGAGCTGGGCCACGCGCTCGGCTTGAAGGACGAAGCGGGCAGCCTGGGGAATCGCGACGTGATGCACAATCTGCTCCCGGACGGACCTTTGGGTGCAGATGCTCGAAGCCATCTCACCGTGGGCCAAGCCTTCCGGATGAATCTGTGGAATGACTCATGGATCAACAGCCGGACGCCACGTCCGGTGCAGCGGGCCTGCGATACTCGCGAGCCCTGTCCCCCAACCTCCATGAGCCCCGATGTGTACTGACCTCGCCGCATCGGGCCGATCTCTCGTGGCCATGATTGTCACCGCCCTGGCTGTTTCGGCTTGTACGGAGCCACCGACGCAGGATGATCGGTTGGCGGTCATGCGGTGGCTCAAGTGCGAGGAGTGCGTGGACAATGAACTGGCCGCGGTGCGCAAGGCCGGTAACCGCGCCGTCCCACTCCTGAGCGAGGCGCTCCGGGGACCTCCAGCCGACAGCACGGCCAACGTGAAACGTCAGATTGGAGAGGCCTATGTTCGGGTTCGCGAGCGGGGGCCTGCACCGACGCTGGATAGCTCCGTCTACGCGAAGTACTATCTCGGAAACTACCGGTCGCTGTATCAGTCGCGCGCCATTTCCGGACTCGAAGCGATCGGAACCAAGGAAGCCATGGATGCACTCGAGGGGGCCCGGGCCAAGGCAGATAGCGGGATAGTGGGGTATGAATTCCGTGACGATGTGAAAGGCGACCTGGCCCTGGCAGTGGATCGGCGTTGGAGCTCGATCTCCGCCGGCCTGGGTCGCACCTGTGGAATCCAGATCGACGGCAGTGCCTACTGTTGGGGCAAGAACGATCAGGGCCAACTGGGCAGCGGGGGTACCACCGGGAGTAGCAGGCCGGTGCTGCTCCACGCTCCGGTTGGGAGTGACACCGCACTGCGCTTCATCTCCATTGCGGTGGGTGACAGCGGGCAGCACACCTGCGGGATCTCGGTGGACAAGCGAGCCTTCTGCTGGGGCGACAACGCGCAGGGACAGCTGGGCGACAACTCCACCACCGGGCGCGACATCCCCACGGCGGTGGACACCGGCCTGGCGCTGGTGGGTATCACCGTAGGCGGCGACCAGACCTGTGCCTGGACTCCGGACTACCGCGCGCTGTGCTGGGGAGACAACGGATTCGGTCAGTTGGGCGATGGGACCACGACAGATCGGCTAGTTCCGACCCCCGTGGCTTCGAACTTTGCTCCCGCGCGAATCAGTGCCGGCGCTAACCATACTTGTGCCGACTCACTCAACAACGTGCTCTACTGCTGGGGGCTGAATGGAGATGGTCAGTTGGGAGACGGCACCAACTCCAACCGCCCTGTGCCCGCCAGGGCTACGACTTCTATCATAGTCAAGGCGCTCAGCGTCGGCGCGGTGCACACCTGTGTGCTGGCTCAGAGCATTCCGGGTGTTACCGAGGGATCGGCATACTGCACGGGGAACAACGCCGATGGGCAGTTGGGCGAAGGTGGCACCAGCGACAAATCCCAGTTGACCAAGACCGATGGGCCGCCGTTCCTGGCGGTGAGTGCCGGCGAAAATCACACCTGCGGCATAGCATTGGCCAACAGGCGCATGTACTGCTGGGGAGGAAATCAGTTCGGCCAGTTGGGAACGGGCGGTCCCCCCACTGCGGTTGTTCTGCCCACTCCGATATCCGGCACCCTGGCGTTTATGGCGGTCAGCGCCGGGGCAGGGCATACCTGCGGCATAACCATTCAGGGCCAGGCCTACTGTTGGGGTCTCAACTCCGACGGCCAACTGGGCGATAGCACCACCACCAATCAACCTACTCCAGTCAGAGTGGTCCGTCCCTAACGATCACCTGCCTACTTGCCTGGCGGCTTCCCCGGATTGCAACCTTTCGGGTCTAAGCCACGTCTAAACGCCAGTTTCCCCCTTTAGGAGCCCCTGGCATGCAGTCCAGCTTCCGTCCCCAGCTCTCGTTCCTGCTCTCAGCTCTGAGCTTTCAACTGCTGGCTCTCAGCCCTCAGCTCTCGGCTCAGGAACGCTACTCCGTCTCCGGCCACGAAGTGGCCATCTATAACCTGGCAGGCGAGATCACCGTCGAGGCCGGAGCCGGGCCCGATGTTGTGGCCCAGGCTACCCGGGGCGGCGCCGACGGGGCCAAGCTCAAGGTGATGAAGAGCGAGATCGACGGGACCCCGAGCCTGCGTTTCGTCTATCCCGCCGACCGGATCATCTATAACAAGCTCGGCAGCGGCTCCTCCACCCAACTCCGGGTCCGGGACAACGGCACCTTCTCCGACCGGCACGACGACGACGAGCACCGGAACGAGGGCCGGCGGGTCACCATCAGCGGCGGCGGCAGCGGGCTCGACGCCCACGCCGATCTCCGGATTACTGTGCCCATGGGCAAGCAGCTTTCCGTCTACCTTGCGGTGGGCAAGGTCTCCGTCACCAACGTGGAGGGAAATCTCACCATCGACGCCGCCTCCGCGCCGGTCAGCACCTCGAACACCCGGGGTGACCTGGACATCGACGTCGGCTCCGGTGACGTGCAGGTGAGCAATTCACGGGGCGACCTGTCGGTGGACACCGGCTCCGGTGCGGTGTCGCTCACCGACGTGAGAGGAGAGAACGTCTCGGTCGACACCGGATCGGGCCAGGTGAGCGGAACCGGCGTGCGCACCGGGCAGATCGACGTGAACACCGGCTCGGGCGACATCGAGCTCGCGGGACTGATCGCCCCCCAACTGAAGCTGGAGACCGGGAGTGGTGCGGTAACGGCCGATGTTACCGGGGAACTGTGGAACATGAACGTGGAGACCGGCTCGGGCGACATCACCCTCAAGGTTCCGCCCACGATCGGCGCCGAGGTCGACATCGAGACCTCGAGCGGCGAGATCGAGACCGACTTCGAGGTCGCGGTCACTCGGCACGCGCGGGATCACATGACCGGCCGGATCGGCGACGGGCGGGGGAAGATCGACATCGAGACCGGGTCGGGGGGAATAAAGCTGGTCAAGGGAAGCTGAGCGAGGGTTTCCGGGAGTGATCGAGGATCAGTGTGCGAACGGTGTAGGAAAAATCGCCGGGAATAGCTGAGATGCGACAGGTTTTCCCCAGTTTCTGTCGCATTTCCGTCGGCATTGACAACCGCAGTATTCAACTGCACAGTTAATTTCGCAGACCCACAAGATTCCATTATATCCCATACAACTTCGCCGCCCTCGCCCGCCGCCGGCGTACGTCCGCGACCCGCCCGAGTGACGAAGCACGCCAGGAGCCACATCAATGCTGCGATTGATCCGGAGGCACCCGGTCAAGCTGCTCGCGCTTACCGGGGCTACCCTGATCGGGGTAGCCTGTTCCAACGACACCACTACCGAAAATTCTCGGCCCCAGCAAGCCAGCTCCAGCACCACCTACGATGCCGCCTGGTTCGCGGCCACCGCCAAGCCCAAGTTCACGTCTGAAGGCGGCGCCACCCCGTTCCGAACCGACAAGACGATTCCTTACTGGAGCTCGAGCTTCACCGATCCGACCAACGGTGTCACGTATCCCTTTACCATGGTGGGCACCAATCCCTTCACCACCAATGAGAGCAGGACGGTTCCGACCGTGGTCATCCCCTTCCGGTTCGTCTTTGCCGACGGCACCGTAATGGACGGCTCCTCCGACCTGGGTTTGCTCCAGAGCTCTCCGATTTTCCAGAACTACACCTACTCGCTCTCTGGCAACGACAACACCCAGTACGGCGATGCGGTCTACCGGGCTCAGTGGAACCGGGTCACCCGATCCGACCCTTACCATGTTCTCCTGGGTCAGCCGACGGTGCTGCCTACGGTGACGATCAACGTGCCGGCCAACCAGGGCTTCGTGATACCGGCCGATCCCAACTTCGATTTTCCCTTCCCGGCCACCGGCCTGATGAGCTACTCCTGGTTCAGCTCTCAGCTCAAGAACGCGGTCAACACCTATAAGGTCGATCCGACGGCGCTGCCCATGATCCTGGTGCACAACACCCTGTTGTACATCGGTACCACCTCCAACTGTTGCGTGATTGGATACCATGGGGCACGCAGCTCTCTGAACGGGAACGGCACTCAGGCGGTGCAGACCTATCTCTTCAGCGCGATGATCTCTCCCGGTACTTTCGGCGACCCCAGCATCGAGCTGAATGGGCTGAGTGATATTCATGCCTTCAGCCACGAAGTCTCGGAATGGTATGACGACCCATTCACCAACAACTACGTCCAGCCGTGGGAAGACCTGGATTTTGCTCCGCAGTACGGCTGCACCTCGATTCTGGAGACGGGCGATCCGGTAGTGGGAGTCTGGTTCCCACTCAGGGGCAACCCGCAGCCCGGAGCCGGCCGAGTCTGGCATCCGGAGGATGAGGTCCACTTCTCCTTCTTCGCCCGGCAGACCCCGTCCATCGCGTATGCGGGGCGGTACACCTACATGGGGACCTTCGACCACGCGGCGCATAACTGCAGCTGAGGGAACGTGAGGAACGTGAGGAACGTGAGGAACGTGGGGAACGAGGGTAGACCGTAAGCGAACCACCTCATCCCGAGCGAACCACCTCATCCCGAGCGAACCACCTCATCCCGAGCGAACCACCTCATCCCGAGCAA
>DASUVR010000410.1:0-8845 GCA_036378855.1 Gemmatimonadales bacterium
GGCACCCCTGGTGCCGATGGCTGACGTGCTGCTCTTTGCTGCAGTCGACGCTCCCCGGATTCTCCTCAATCTCGGCGGCATGGCCAACCTCACCTACGTCGAGCAGCGCGCGCTGGACCAGGGCGTGATGGCCTTTGACACTGGTCCGGGTATGGCGTTGATCGATGCCACAGCCCGCCTGGTGGACCGCAGCTGCAGCTACGATCGGGATGGCAAGATTGCTGCGAGGGGACAGATCAACGAACGGGTCCTGGGGGAGCTGCTCGAGGATGATTTCTTTGCCGCTCCTCCACCCAAGAGCACCGGCCGCGAGCGCTTCGGAGACGCATACGCCGAGTCATTGTACCGCCGGCTTCCCGGCGCGGACGCCGTGGCGACGGCCGTCGAGCTGACTGCTCGCACCGTATCCGACGCGATCGGGCGGTGGACTCCAGCAGGGGTAGAGGTAGTGGCCTCAGGGGGAGGGTGCCATCATCCCGGGCTCATGACCGCCCTGTCGCGGTACTTGATGAGCCGGGGTGGGCATCAGCTCCGCCGGTTTGACGATCTGTTTTTTCCAGGTGATGCCAAGGAAGCAGTCGCGTTTGCCCTCCTCGGCTACCTGACACTTCACGGGCAGCCAGGAAATCTCCCCGCGGCTACGGGGGCCGGTGGTCCCCGTGTGCTGGGCGCGGTAACCCCCGCATGACTCCGGACACCAGCAAGCGAATACCAGCGAGGCTTATTCTTCCGGCTCTGCGCTCTGAAGCGCTCAGCGGCTTTGCCCACGAGGCCGGCAGAATCGCCGACGCGCTGGAGATCGGTGTGGGCGGCTTCATCATCTTCGGAGGGACCGCCGAAAGCGTACGCCGTCTCACCGCCGATCTCTTGCGCCGGGCCGGTCGGCCACTGCTGCTGGCTGCGGACCTGGAGCGGGGAGCCGGGCAGCAGATTGCCGGACTCACTGAGTTCCCTCCGCCCATGGCACTGGCGTCATTGGGAGATCCCGCGGTTGTCCGTTGGGCCGCATCGGTAACAGCTCAGGAGGCGCGAGCGGTAGGAATTAATTGGATCTTTGCTCCGGTGGCCGATCTCGACGTTCTGCCGGAAAATCCCATTGTGCAGACGCGGGCGTTCGGCGCTGATCCCAATGATGTGGCCACCTGCGTGCGGCAGTGGATCGAGGGATGTCAATCCGCGGGAGCATTGGCCTGTGCCAAACACTACCCCGGGCATGGCCGAACCACGGTCGACTCGCATATCACCTTGCCCGTGGTAGAAGCACCGGCCGCAGCTCTGCGCAGCGCCGACCTGTTGCCGTTTACCGTGGCCATCGAGAGCGGTGTGGCCTCGATCATGACCGCGCACGTGGCCTATCCATCCCTGGACGACTCCCATCTTCCAGCCACGCTATCCCGCACTCTGCTGGGGGAACTCCGCGGCAAGTCTCGGTTCGATGGGCTGGTGGTTACTGACGCCCTGATTATGGACGGCGCGTTGTCGGGACGGCGCGAGTCCGATGCCGCCGTACAGGCGGTACAGGCCGGGGCCGATCTGCTGCTCTATCCAAACGATCCCCGTCGAGTGAGAGACGCGCTGGAGGCAGCGCTGGCCAGCGGCAATCTGAGCCGGGAACGTTTGGCGGAGTCGCTCACTCGCTACGATCGCGCGCTTACGGCTGCAACAGCCCCGACCCCGCCGGTAACCCGAGGCCCCTTCGAATCGGCCGACGTGCTGGCGGACACACTCCTGCAAGCAGGCATGGTGCGGGGCGCGCCGCCGACGCTGGTAGGGCCTCTGGATCTGGTGGTGGTCGACGACGATGTGGGAGGACCGTACCCGCCGAGCTCGACCGATTACGTGCAACGCGCTCTCGGTCCCGAATTGATCGGACGGTACTCCGGTGGATCCCGGGTGGTCATGGTCTTTGCCGAGCCGCGTGCCTGGAAGGGACGGTCCGGTCTGGGGTCTGCTTCCCGGGAGGCGCTCGCCCACTATGCTACCGGGGCCGATCTCCTGATCCTCTTTGGTCACCCTCGCATGCTGAGCGAGCTTCCCAATCGTGCGCCGGTCCTGCTGGCCTGGCACCGTCAGCGGCTCATGCAGGAGGCGGTAGCACGCTGGCTCGGCCGACGGTTCACCAAGCCGCGCTGACTACCTCCTCATGCGCGGCTCGCGTGCCTCAAGCGGGGAATCAGCGCAAACGCGGGCAAGCCCACAAAAAAAGTGACCAGGAAGTAGCTGGCGTACCCTAGTCGCTCGGCCAACTCACCGGAAAGATCGCCCGCAATCCAGCGAGTGAGCGCCAGCAGGGCGGAGAGAACCGCGAACTGCGTTGCGGCATAGCGCTTCTCGCAAACAGACATCAGAAAAGCCAGGTAGGCCGAGGTCCCCAGCCCCGCGGCAAAGCTCTCGAAGTACGCTGCACCAACGATCAGTCCCTTGCTGCCCAGTCCGCCATTACTGGCCAACCAATGTTGTTGCACCCCGATGGCTGTGCCCCAGTAGACCAAACCGGAGAGGGCCTGAACCAACCCCAGCACCCAGAGGCCGGTAAAGATGCCGTAGCGAGTGGTGAACACTCCACCCAGCGCGGCGCCGGCAATGGTTGCGACCAGCCGGCCGGAGGTGATCACGGCTCCGATCTGCTCCAGCGTCAGGCCGCTGTCGACCCAGAATGGCCGCATCATCGGCTCCAGCGCCGCTATGTCGAACTTGAAAATCAAGGCAAACAGCACCACCGCGCCGATGCCGGGCCGGGCAAAAAGCTCCCGGATCGGCTCCCACATGGTATGAGCATGTCCGCTGGCGCGATCGATGGGCGGCAGAATCGCGGCGCAGAGGGCCAACCCCGCGAGCACACCCGCACCGACGTAGAGGCTGGACGACCAGCCGATCCGACCTGCCAGCCAGACCAGCAAGCCTCCCGCGCACAACATCCCCACCCGATACAGGGTGATACGAACGGAGTTGGCCACGCCCAGCTCGCGCGTGGTCGTGGACTGAATGGTGTATGCGTCGATCGCGATGTCTTGGGTCGCCGAGAGCACAACGATGCCGGTGAGCACAACCCAGAAAACCGCATTCAGCCGTCCTGCGGGAAAGCTTCCTAACGCGAAGCTCAGACCAGCCAGGCCGAGCAGGCAGGCGGTGATCCATCGGCGTCTGCTGCCGTGCCGGTCCACCAGCGGGGCCCACAGCCACTTGAGACTCCAGGGCAGGCTGAGCTTTGCCAGGTGGCCAATCTCTACCAGGCTTGCGCCGCTGCTGCGCAGGTAGATCGGAACGGTTTCGTTGATCAAACCAAAGGGAAACCCGGAAGCAAAGGCGAGCGCGGCTATCCAGGAAAGACGACGATGGAGGGGAGAAGTGAAGGCTGATTCGGCTGGCGCGCTCGAGGGGCTGGTCAAATCCTATCGCCAGACTGCGATCAGAAGCATGACCACGCCAACCAGGAGCATGATGAGGCCAAGATTGCGCAGCCGGTCCAGCGCGATGGTGCCGGCATCACTGGGTGGGGTCGAGGTGTCAGCAGGGTTGTCGGAGTCCTGCTGGTTGTTAGGCGCGGAAATGCGGTAACTCTGATAGCCTACTCCGTCCTCTCCGGCGGCTTCCGGCAGACCTTCCCCTTCGAAGCGCGCGGTAATCACGGTGATGTTGTCGGGTCCGCCTCGCTCATTCGCCAGGTCGATGAGCGCGGCGCACAGTGCCTGCGGATCGCGGTGCTGTTGGGCCAATTCGGCGAACTCTTCCCGCCGGACCAGCCCGGACAGTCCATCGGAGCAAAGGATCAGCGTGTCGCCCCGCCGCACCGGTTGATGGGTCAAATCCACCTTCACCCGGGGGTCGGGGCCCAGGGCCTGCAGGATGATGTTACGCCGCTCGCTCTGCTCGGCCTCTATCTCGGTCAGCTCGCCCGCGTCCACCAGGCGTTGCATCAGACTCTGGTCCTTGGTCAGCTGAATCGCCTCCTTTCCCCGGATAAGGTAGGCTCGGCTGTCGCCGATCTGCGCCAGGTAAAGGTCATTCCCGAAGATCCCGGCGGCCGTTACAGTCGTGCCCATCCCTCGCACTTCCGGGTGCTCCCGGGCATAGCCGTAGATCTCTGTGTTGGCGAGCTCGACCGCCTCCCGCATTCGAAAAGCAAACCGGGAAGCCGCGGTGTCGCCATCATGGGCCCACGCGGTGGCCATATGCCGGTGGATGACGTCGGCCGCCATGGCGCTGGCCAACTCCCCGGCGGCGGCGCCGCCCATACCGTCGGCTACCATGAAGAGGGAGCCTCGGGGGCCGATCTGATGATTGCGAACTTCAGGCTGGAGGCTGGCGTTGCCGGTGCTCAGGTCGGCGACGAGGAAGGTGTCCTCGTTGTGATCGCGGGTGCGGCCCAGGTCGGTCTTGCCAAAGACGGAGACACGTACCGAGCCGTTGGTCATTCCACGCTGTCCTTCCGTCCGTCAGAGCGTTCGAGGTCTGACGAATCTAGGGAACGGCATGAAACGCGTCAACGCTGCCTTGGCGTAAGTTATAGTCAACGTTTACCTTGCAGCATGGCGTTCCAGCGAAGGCTCATTTCGGCGCTGTGGCTGCTTTCTACCGCGCCAGCCTCTGTTCTGCCACAGGCCCCCCCCATCGCTCTTCGCGTCGTCTATCCCGCTGCGGAGGACCGAGTTCGGGTTCGGGACTCGAGCTTTCTGCTGGGATCGGTGTCCGGCCCCGATGTGCGGTTGAGTATCAATGGGACCCGGATACGGGTGGCGGACAACGGCGCCTGGCTGGCTTGGCTCCCCTTTCCGCCGGATACAGTGATGCAGTTCAGGATTGAGGCTTTCCGGGGGCCGGACTCCAGCGTAATCGACTACCAGGTTCGACGCGATCTCCGCTTCGTGCCCGGTGAAGTGAGGTCGGGCAAGGCGTGGATCGATACCATGTCGCTGACTCCTCGGGGTCAGGCATGGATCGGCCGGGACGAGTACGTCACCTTGTCGGTCCGCGCTGCGGAGGGAGCCGACGTTCGGCTGCATCTGCTCGATGGTTCCAGCGTCCAGCTGCGTCCCCAACGCCAGCCGGAAGAAGTCCTGCCGGCTATCCGGGCCTTCGAGCACGACACCACCAAGCTGCGGACTCCTGACGAAATCAGATTTGTTGGTGTGGTCCGCGGCCAGGCGCTGGGCCCCGACCCCGGGCCCATCCTCCGCGGTCCCTCACCCGCGCTCATTCAAGTCCTCGGCCGTGCCGTGTGGCGCTGCGTCACCGGTGCTTCCTGTCCTACCCCTTACGCCGATCTCCTGTCTCCGGATCCGGGGTGGGCCACCGTGGAAGCCACGGTCGATCGAGATACGGTTCGAGTCCGCTGGCCCTTGCAGATAGCTCTGCTCGATACCCTGCCGCTGGTGACGGAGTTCGATGACGACACGACGGGCACTGGAAAGACCGATAGTCTCACACCGGGTAGAGCGACACCTGGTGGCCCCTATCAATGGTTCTTTCCCACCGGTACCCGAGCCCAGGTGACGGCCCGACTGAACGAGGATCTCCGCATACGGCTCTCGCCTGAAGCCGTGGCGTGGGTACCGGCCTCGGACGCAAGGCCACTGCCCAGAGGTATTCCGGCCCCGAGCGCCGTTGTCGGCTCGGTCACGCTGAGTAGCCTGCCGGACCGGGTCGCGCTCCGGATACCGCTCACCCAAAGGGTACCCTTTCAGGTGATGGAGAGCGAACAAACGCTTTCGGTCAGGTTTTACAGCGCTGTCGCCGACGTGGATTGGATTCGGTACGGCAGGGACACGCTGATCCAGCGGCTCGGATGGAGTCAGAGCGGCGCGGACGAGCTGAGCTTCACCGCAGAGCTGACCCGGCCGGTCTGGGGCTACCGCACCCGGTGGGATCGAAACGATCTCCTGCTCGAGATACGGCGCCCTCCCTCCATCTCGTCGAGTCATCCGCTGCGGGGACGCCGCATCGCCGTCGACCCAGGCCACCCACCTCTTGGTGCGACTGGTCCCACCGGATTACGGGAGGCCGATGCCAACCTGGGCGTGGCCCTCCGGCTTCGCGCGCTGCTGCAACGGGCGGGAGCACAGGTGATCATGACTCGCACCGCCGACACCGCGGTGGACCTCTGGTCGCGGGTGACCGTGGCCGATACCAGCGGGGCGGAGCTCCTCGTGTCCATCCATAACAATGCGCTGCCGGATGGCATCAACCCCTTCACCAACAACGGGACCACCGTATTCTACAATCAGCCCCGCAGCCTGCCCCTGGCGGCCGAAATTCAGCGGGCGCTGGTGCGGCGGCTCCGGCTTCCGGATCTCGGAATCGGTCGGGCGGACCTGGCGCTGATCCGTCCCACCTGGATGCCGTCAGCGCTGAGTGAAGGGATGTTCGTGATTCTGCCGGATCAGGAAGCCCGGCTCCGGTCAGCTGCGGGGCAGCGGCTTTATGCTCAAGGTGTGTTCGAGGGCATCCAGAGTTTCCTTCGGGGACGAGCCCGGGCCGTGGGGTCATCTGATGTGGGCCGCCCGGGATCAGAGGCGTCTCCTAAGGCGCATTAAATCCATCCCCCGCGCTCTGACGCCGCAGCAGGCCGATAGCGCAGCTCCTTAAGTAAGCGTGTGGAGTAATGAGGTCTGGCTGATGTTGCCATTCAGTTCTACAGCAAAATTCCAGTCACATTGCGGCCTTCTCGTCCTCGTTTTCCTGGCACTGTTTCCCTGCTCGATTACGGCACAGGCCCCACCCGATCGAGCCGAGCTGGAACGCTTTCGTGACTCCCTCGCATCCACTGCTGATTCCATCGGTCTTCTCGCCCTCGAAAAGCGCCTGATCGACTCCGCCAAGGTTCATCGCAACGATGGCGTCCTCCATCTGAAGCTTGGGTTTCTGTCCCTTCGTCTGGGTGACATGGGTGGTCACTCCCACTATGACGATGCGGCCTCGGAGTTTCAGTGGGCCATCGACCTTCAACCATCCTGGCCCTATGCCTGGTACGGGATGGGATTGGCGGAGTATGGGGTGGGCGACTCGCAGATTTCTTTCGTGACCGGGCTCAAGACGATGCTGGGCAAGGACGCATTGACTCGTTCAGCGGTGGCATTTGCCAAGTCAGCCGAGGTAGACCCGTCCTTTGCCCGAGGCCTGGTCGACCTGGCCAATACCGCATTGCGACAGCGGGTGAACATCAAGCTTGGGGTGGCACTGGAAGCTTTGCGCCGGGCAGGGAAGACCCCGGCCGAAGCCGATCCCGAGGTGCTCCTGGCCCGGGGCCGGGTGGAACGCGAGGTTGGGGACGGTGATTCCGCCCTGGCAGCCTTCAACGCTTATCTCGACCGTGGCGAGAACCGCGGTCTTGGTCTCCTCGAGGTGGCTCGCACCGATTTCCTGATGGGCCGTTTCGACGGTGTCACACCGTATTTCGAGGGTGCGGCCTTTGACGACTCGGCCACGGTAGCGGGTTATCGGACGGATCTTGCCACCATAGCCCCGGACAGTGTCCTGCGTGAGTTCGATCAGCAACGGGGCGAGCAACGGGCGCGCTATCTCCGAGGCTTCTGGAGCCAGCGGGACCGGGCCGAGCTGCGTGCCGATGGCGAGCGGCTACGGGAGCATTACCGGCGTCTCTTCTATGCCCGCAAAAATTTCCAGCTGACCACCAACAACCGGCATTACGACATTGTCGAGCGGTATCGTTCCGGAAGTCGCGATTTTGACGATCGGGGAATCATCTACATTCGGCACGGCGAGCCTTCCAGCCGCGCTAGCTACGCCGCACCCGGACTCGAGCCGAACGAATCCTGGCGCTACGCCCGGCCCGACGGCGACCTGATCTTTCATTTCATCGCGCGGGAGGACGTGCAGGACTTCAAGCTGGTCGAGAGCCTGTTCGACGTGCTGGGCTTCAACAATGCAGTCCAGCTGCAAGGAGAGGACAACGCCGCCGACAATGCGGTCGCCGAGCAGCTGATGCTCTCCCGGGAGGAGCTGTCTCCGATCTACCGCCGGTTACAGAGCGCCAATCGCGGCAGTACTGGGCGGTACCAAAGCCAGGAGCGCAGGGTTGGCCAGGAGAGCATTGCCATAGGGACCAATAGCGACAGCTACGAGCTGCGCTTCCCCCAACGGCTGAAGGCCCACTCGGAGGTGCTGGCCGTCGGCCGCGATTCCAGCGGGCCCAAGGTACAGATCGCGTATGCCATTGCGGGCTCCAGTCTCGAACCGGTCCCGGTAACCCGTGGCTTCCTTTACAGCGTCAGGCTCAGGTTCGTGGCACTGGACAGCCGGAATCAGGTGGTGGCATCGCTGGACACCACTCGTCATTTCGTTGCGCCGGCGCCGGTGCCCCCCAACGAGCATCTGGTAGGACGGGCGGAGGCCTCGGTTCCTGCGGGCCCGCTGCATTACCGGCTGGCAATTCAACAGGGAGAGGCTGCCGGGGTTACCCTCCCGACCGATTCCGTGCGGGTGGGACCACCCCAGCCGGCCGGGCTCAATCTCAGCGACCTGGTCCTGGGAAATCGGAGCACCAACCTGACGTGGCGCCGTGCTCCTGATGATACCGTGCTTTTCAATCCGCTCCGGATCTACCGCCGCAGCGACGAGATGGAGTTGTACTACGAGATCGAAGGGCTCAAGCCCAGTCCATATACCGTGGAGCTTACCGTCAAGAAGAAGGGCTCCGGCGGAGGGATTTTCAAGAAGATTTTTGGGGGTGGTGGAGCAGCGCTCCGACTGAAGTTCGAGGAACAGGCCACCAGCCCGCAGGTGAGTACCCATCGGCGGCTCCAGCTCGGGCGGCTCAAGCCGGGCAACTACGTGCTCGATCTTCTGGTAGTGGATGCCGCTGGGCGCCGCGATCACCGGGCGCAGG
>DASUVR010000411.1:0-7201 GCA_036378855.1 Gemmatimonadales bacterium
CGCCGAGAGAGTCGAAGCCACGCTGCGCCGCTCTCGGCTGCTCATTGGGCCACTCTCCGAGCCGGAGAGCGCCGCAGTCGAGCTCGATAGTCTGCGCGCTCATGCGCTCACGCCCAGAGACGACGTTCGGGTTGGGCTTGCCCTGGTGGATCTGTACGAGAACCGGCTCGACAACCCCGGACGCGCAATGGCGGAGCTCCGGCGACTCATCGACCTGCATCCCACGGGGCAAGGTGCTCGACAGCTCCGCGCCGCGCTCCGCGAGCTCAAGTCGCGCAGCTCTCCCGACGGTACATCAACCTGATGCCCGCCCGTCGCCGGCTCGACCCGGAAGTGTTCAATCTGCCGGTGGCGAAGATGCGCGCCGGGTACTACTCCGACAAGTACTTCGTTCGGTCTCGAGACATCCTTCTGGCCGAGGGCTATCGGCCTCGGGTAACGATGCAGGTGTTCGGAAAGAGCTCGGCGTTTCTCGGTGGCATCGATGAGGCAATTGCCATCCTGAAGGAGTGCGCTGTCGAGTGGTCCGAGCTCAAAGTGTGGGCATTGTATGACGGCGATGAGGTGGAGCCCTGGGAAACTGTCCTTCTGATCGAGGGGCCTTATGATGCCTTCGCTCACCTGGAGACGCTGTACCTGGGTGTACTGTCTCGCCGGACCCGGGTCGGAACCAATACTCGAAAGGTGGTGGAGGCCGCTGCCCCCAAGGAAGTTCTCTTCTTTCCTGCCCGCCATGATCACTGGCTGGTCCAGACCGGAGACGGCTATGCGGCACACGTCGCTGGAGCAATCGGGGTCTCAACCGACGCCCAGGCTTCCTGGTGGGGCAGTGAAGGGGTGGGTACCGTGCCCCATGCGCTCATCGCGGCATATGGCGGAGACACCGTGGCGGCAACCCGGAAGTTTGCCGATCATCTGGGGCCGGGCGTGAGGCTGATCAGCCTCGTGGACTTTCACAACGATTGCGTGCGGACATCACTCGAGGTGGCCGAGGGTCTGGGTGACCGGTTGTACGGAGTGAGACTCGATACCAGTGAGATGCTGGTCGACCGATCTCTGTGGCAGGAAATGGGACAGTTTAGGCCCACTGGTGTGAACCCACAGCTCGTGTGGAATGTTCGCCGTGCTCTCGACCAGGCCGGCCACCACAAGATAAAGATCTTCGTCTCTGGTGGATTCACCGCCGAGAAGATCCGCGAGTTCGAGCGGGCCGGAGTACCGGTAGATGGTTATGGAGTGGGCTCTTCTCTCTTCGAGGGCAGGTACGACTTCACCGCCGACATCGTATTACTGGAGGGTAAGCCGGCCGCGAAGATCGGCCGGAGCTTTCGGCCCAATCCTCGAATGGAGGAAGTCGTGTGACGCAACGCACAGCGGCCATGTTCACCCGATCTATGTTTGGCCACAGTGGGAGCGTTGCTGGACGGCGAACTGCGAGACGTCCGAAGAAAGCCCTGAGTCCCCTGCTCTGTTGGCCGGACGAGTCGTTCATTCCAGCGCTTTCGCTGTAATCTCCCTTCTTTCCCCCCTTCTTCTTTTATCTCGCGGGAACGGGCCCAACGGCCCGTTCCACCCACCTTTTATCAGTCGCCAGCCACCAGTCGTCAGCCGCGAACCTTCTCATCCCAACTGCCGCTGGTGACTTCTTCGATATTCCGCTCCCGACTCCCGACTCCCGACTCCTGACTCCCCAGCTGACGACCGATGACTGGCGACCGAAGACTGGCGACTGGCGACTGACTACTATGTGACCCAACCCACAGCCGCCCCACGAGCTGGGTCGTTTAGTTCCCAAGTCATCGAGAACGGAATCCTGGCTCACTCAAGCTGGAGGCGAGAACATGCCACGCGGGGACAAGTCCTCTTATACAGGCAAACAGAAGCGCCAGGCGGAGCATATCGAAGAAGGTTATGAGAAGCGTGGCGTCTCTCGGGGCGAGGCGGAGAGGCGCGCATGGGCCACCGTGAACAAGGAAACCGGCGGCGGTAAGAAGAGCGGCTCGGGGCGAGGGAAGAAATCGAACCGCAGCTCCTCCCGAAAGGGCGGCAAGAAGGGCGGACGCGCCTCCGCTTCGCGCTCGAAATCATCCCGCTCCGCATCAGCGCGGAAAGCCGCCTCGACTCGGCGTCGCCGGTCGTCGGGAAGCCGGAAGAGCACCAGTCGCGGACGCTCCAGCAGCGGCCGCAGCTCCAGCCGCAGCCGCTGATATCGCACAGAGAGCCTGCCCGTAAAAAGAAATGCCACCGGATGGTGGCATTTCTTTTTCAATTGGGCGAAACTCGCACGTTAGTCGCTGGCTTTGCCGCCCAAACCGATCGACATACCCAAAGAGGCAACCAGGTCGTTCTGGAAGGCGTCGCCTCCACCGAAGTCGCCGTTGTACAGGTAGTCTTCCAGATCGAGCCGGAACCCGATCCTGTTGTCGTCGCCTCCGCCGAAACGGAACCCAAGACCGACCACGCCGCCAAAGTCGGTGCTGCTGGCGTCGTTGTCGAACGGGTTACTGCCCCGAGACAGCAGGGCTGGTCCGCCGGCAAGGTAGAATCCTACGCTGTTGGTTACCGGCGAAAGCGCCAGCAGCAAGCGGGCGTTCGCCAACAGGAGATCGGTGTTTCCGCTCTGGTTGACGGTCTCGTTACCGATCTTGGCCGGAGCATATCCACCGGTCGCCTCGAACCCGAGCATGCCGGTTCCCCAAAATGTCAGGCGTACGCCTCCGGCGGCGCCCACATTACGGGAGATATCCTCGTCCAATGCACCCACCGAGTTGCTGGTTGGGATGTACGCGCCGACCCACGGGGTGAGCTCGACCCCACCCTGTGCTGCTGCCGGCGTTGCTGCCGCTGAGATCACAGCGAGAGCGGTGACTGAACCCGCCAGTGTTCCCATCAGCTTTCGTATCGACATACCCACTCCTTATCAGAAGCTCTTGTGGACACAAACCTGAGCGCCGTTGCGTGCGCTGTTCGTGCGCCGGACTTGTTCCGGAGTACGCAGGATGCCCCGAAGGCAGGTGCAGTCGCTGTGAAATGAGTCACCCGTGCTGGGTGAGCCGGCCGTAAACACAAGAGGCGACATCGCTTGCACGATGCCGCCCCTTCACAGCAGGAGTGCTTCAGCTGCCTATTTCTTACCCAGTCCGAGGAGCGGGATTCCGACACCGAACGAGAGATGGATGTCGTTCTGAGTCTTCTTCTCGTCCGAGGGACCGAACCCCGGGATCTCCGCCTGGGGCTTATACACGTAGTCTTCCGCGCTCACCTGCAGATGGAGCAGGCTGCCCAGGCGGAATCCCGCGCTCGCGCCCACCGTTCCACCGATGTCGGTCTTGTTCTCCGCGTTAGCGTAGAACGCGCCGCTCCGGTTTATCACACCCACCCCACCGCTGACCAGGAACGACACGGGGCTGCTGGCGGGAATGAGGTGAAAGCTGACTCGGCCGCTGCCGGTGAAGATGTTGGCGTCTTCACTCTGATCGCCGAAGCCGCTGGCGGTCACCTTCAGATCACTGGGGGCATACGCACCGGTAAACTCGAGCCCAAGCCGGTTCCCCAGCATGATGCCAAGCCGGCCACCCAGCGTGAAGCTCATCTCTTGCTTGAACTCTTCGCCACTCGCCGCCTTGACCAGCTCGGTGGTCGGGATGTACACGCCAAGGTTTGGAGTCAGACTGATCCGCTGGGCCATCACCGGATGGGCCGAGGCCGCCAGCGCTACACCACCCGCCAACAGGACGCGGGCCATCCACGCGTTGCCACGCATTGAACCTCCGGTCGGTATGGGGGAAGGATGAACCACCGCCGGTAGGGGCAAGAACCGTGCAGCCGGGGCCAGCCCGCTAAGCTATTCTTTCTGCCCGGGTTACTGGATGGCTTGGATGGTTGAGCTGGAGAATTGAAGGCTTTTGCGGCGGCTTGCGAGGCTAGTCTTCACGGCGGACCTCTCGAGCCGCCTTGTCGTCGCGAAGGCCAATAAAGCGGGGGTGCCGAAGTAGGCCTGCCGTAGTCCACTCCGAGAATCCAATCTGCGCCACCAGCCGTGGAGTGACCCACTGGATTTCTCCTGCGGGGGCCGGACCTTCCGAAAAAGGCGACGCATCGCGGTGCAATGGCACCAGGCGCCGGTGCAGTGTCTCCAGTGTCCGGCGATCGTACCCGGTGCCGACTTTCCCGGCATACCGTAGCGATTTTCCTTCATAATATCCCACCAGCAGCGCCCCGAGACGTTCCCGAGATCCCTGAGGAGCGGTGTAGCCTCCGATCACGAATTCCTGCTGCCGCACGCATTTCAGCTTTAGCCAGTCGGTTGAGCGTGCACTGACGTATCGTGAGTCTGCTCGTTTGGCCAGAATTCCTTCCGCCCCCTGATCACAGGCTTCCCGCAGCATTGCGGCCGAACCCGAGCTCTTGTGCGGAGTGAACCTGATCGGATCGTCGAACCACACCACATCGCGCAGCACGGCTTTGCGGTCCACCAGTGGAAGCGTGGTGAGATCCACGCCTTCATAGAACAGACAGTCGAACAGATAAAGAAAAATGGGCACCTGGCTCCGCCGCGCCCGGATGGGATCGCGCAGCTGCATCCGCTGTTGCAGGCGGGCAAAACTGGTGACCCCGCGATCGGGATCGAACGCAACGATCTCACCGTCGAGCACAGCGTCGCCCCGCACCGCCGGCCCCAGCGCCTCGACCAGCTCGGGATAGGCACCGTTGAGCGGTTTGCGGTTGCGAGAGTAGATCCGCACGGTGCCGCCGCTGACGTAGATCAGCGCCCGAACCCCATCGAGCTTGGGCTCGTAGATCCACTTGCCCTCGGACGGCAGGGTCTCCGTGAGGGTGGCGAGCATGGGAGGCACCCAGGTTGGCTGGGTTCGGTAACGAAGTCCGCCGGGTGCAGTCTTGGCCAGCACTCTCAGGGCCCGAGTGGTCATGCGCTTTGCCTCTGCAGCAATGCATCCAGATCCTGCTTCGATGACAGTACCTTGGCCCAGGGATCGCCGTCCTCCTCGAGAATGCCAGGGACGGTGTGAAGGGTAAAATCTGTCGGATAGATCTTCTCCAGCTGGTCCCACGTAACCGGCATGGACACCGTGCCTATCGGATGCCGCCGGGGACAGAAGATGGAAGCAAGTGACTTTCCCCGGCTGTTCTGATTGTAGTCGAAGAAGATCTTGCCGGTTCGGCGGGGCACCGACCACTCCAGGGTGATCTCGTTGGGCCACTGTTGCAGCGCGTACCGGGCAATGGTCTCCGCGATGCCTCGGGCCGAGTCGTAGTCGAACTTTCGGACAATCGGCAGATAGAGGTGCAGTCCGGTCCGTCCCGAGGTCTTCACCAAGATCTCCAGGCCGAGACGGCCCAGCATCTCGCGCAGCCGCAGGGCCAGTGCGCGAGTGCGCGTGAAGGCCTTCCGGTGTAGTTCGGGCTCCTCGCCCTTGCCCTCTTTTCCCGAGTAGAGATAGGGATCCAGATCGAAGATCACGAAGTCGGGAAAGTTCAACACCGACCTCTCGAGATTGGCTTCAGAGCCGGAGAACGTGAGGCTCTGACCCCTGGCATCCGGAGCCGGATCAATCCGGGAAAACCAGGGGTGCAGCTCCAGGCCGCCCATTTG
Source organism: Gemmatimonadales bacterium (assembly GCA_036378855.1). Lineage (GTDB taxonomy): Bacteria > Gemmatimonadota > Gemmatimonadetes > Gemmatimonadales > GWC2-71-9 > CAVVWJ01. The sequence goes on from DASUVR010000411.1 coordinate 5,615, forward strand.
CGCCAGGAACAGCAGAGTGGGAAGGTTGTCGCAGATGAGGTACTCGCCGTCGCCCTCGTTGTGACTGGAATAGATCCGCACCGTGCGAGCGTACTCGGGAGGCTTCTCCCAGTGCTTCTGGTAGAAGCTCTTTCCATTCACGCCGTCGGGATATCGAGTGGTGAAGATCGGGCGGCTCGCCAGATGAGGAAGCAGCCAGCGAGAGACTCGCGCGAGATAGCGCAGCAGGTCTCGCTTGGTCAGCGGTTTGCTGCGCCCCCCGCCGGGCCACAAGACCTTGTCCAGGTTGGTGACCGGAAGCTGATAGCCGTCAACCGTCAGGACCATCTTCGGCTGGCGCAGCTCGAGCTGGTCGAGCACGCTTCCAACCTCGGTCCCGACAGCGCTCATCCAACCTTCCTGGGCCGGCGGGCTGGCCGGGTTGCACGGGAACGGGCTCGGGCCGGCGGTTTGGGCTTGGCCGCTTCCTTCTTGGCCGCCTCGACACTCCGCTTGAGCGCATCGGCCAGATCGATCACCCTGGTGTCTCGCGGTGCGGGAGCCTTGACCACCTGTTTGCCTTCCAGCTTGGCCTCGATCAGCTCCGCCAAGGCCTCACGGTAATGATCGTGATACTCGCTCGGGTCGAACGGCTTGCGGAAGATGTCGATCAGGGTGAAGGCCATCTCCAGCTCGCGGTCGGATACCTTCACCGCACCGAGATCCATGCCTCGCTCTTCCCGGATCTCATCGGGATAAAAGAGCGTCTCCAGCATGATCGTGCCTTCGTGGGCTCGGAGGGCGCAGAGCTGCTCCTTCTTTCGGATGGTGATCGTCGCGATGGCGGTGAGGTTCCGCTTTTCCAGAGCCTTGAGCAACAGGGCGTAAGGCTTCTCCGCCCGCTCCGCCGGTTCCAGGTAGTAGCTGTGCTCGTAGAACACCGGATCGATCTCCTTCTCCTCCACGAACGAAGTCAGCTCGATGGTGTGCTTGCTGGGGAGGGGCAGACGCTCGAAGTCCTCATCGGTGAGCTTGACGTACTCACCCTTGGCGTACTCGTACCCGCGCGCGGTCTCATTCCATGGCACATCGACTTCGTCTGTCGGGCACCAGCGACGCTGCTGGAGCCGGGTGCCGCAGGTGGCGTGCAGCAGGTTGAACGAGATGTCCTTGCTCTCTGTCGCCCCGAACAGCTTGACCGGAATGCTCACCATCCCGAAGCTGATCGAGCCGCTCCAGATCGCCCTCGCCATGCGGGTTCCTCCTGGCGCCGGCCGCGCCGCTCGTGTGCATTGTCGCCCGGAGCTGCCTGTCACGGATATGGTGACCAGCCCGGATGTTTTTCCACACTAGATCGTCGTTATCCACAGGATTATCAACATAACCTGTTGATAATTAAGGACTTACGACGCTGGATTATCAGCCGTTGAGGAGACGGTTGCTGTGGGGTGAGTCACACGCCTGTTTAGCGCTTGACGGGGGGTCGAACGCCGGAAGTGCCTCCACCGCTCACGGTGGTGAGAATGCCTTGCATTGCCTTCTCTCCGGTCGAATCAGCCAGCTTCGGACTGAGGCTGTCGCTGACCGGCAGCGCGGCCACCGGCAGGT
>DASUVR010000412.1:0-2973 GCA_036378855.1 Gemmatimonadales bacterium
TGGGCCGACGAGGCAAGGGGTATTACGCGGTGAGCTATGGCGGCTGGCGTATTCTGGTCCTGAACAGCCAGCAGAATATCAGCGAGCAGGCTGCCTGGATCCGAACCGATCTCTCCAGCCAGTCGAATCTCTGCCAGTTGGCGATCTGGCATGAGCCGTTGTTCAACAGCGGGGCCACCCCACGAGGCGGCCCTTCGGTGCGTCCTCTCTGGCTGGCGTTGTACGCCAAGGGCGCCGACGTAATCGTGAACGCCCACGACCACGGTTATCAAAGAACAGCCAAGGTGCGCTACGACGGGGTGCCTGATGCGGGTGGGATTCAGCAATTCATTGCGGGAACGGGAGGAGGCGTGCTGGGCCGTCTTGGCGCTTCCCCGCTAGCCATAACCGAGAAAGCTCTGTTCGCTTACGGGGTTCTCAAGCTGAAGCTGTATCCCAAACGCTACGAGTGGGCGTACGTCGACACCGCTGGTGTGGTCCGCGACTCCGGGGGGAATCAGTGCCATTAGGCATCCGGGAGCAGCTGTGTTGGCTCGACGCAGGTCGAGAGCCGCGTTAACTTGGCGCCATGCCAGCGGACGACCCAATGTACGCACGTGCGGTGGAGCTGCTCGAGCGATTTGGTGCAGTCTCCGTTGAGCATCCGAGCGGTACCCTTCTGGAGCATCTGCGCGGAACCTACGAACAGCTCGACCGATGGGGCTGCAGTAAGGACCTGTGTCTGGCGGGTCTTTACCACAGCGTGTATGGGACGGAGAAATTCCGAAAGCGGACTGTCCCACTCGAAGCTCGCGACGCGGTTCGAGGCGCAATCGGAGAACAGGCGGAGGAGATCGCGTATCTCTATTGCGCGTTATCGCGCCAATCGCTCTATCGCAACCTCGAGGTGGGTGCCCCCTACGGGGTGAAGACGCAGGATGGCGGGGAGGTGCCGCTCAGCCTGGCGCAGCTCGCAGACCTGATGACCCTGGACCTCGCGAACCGACTGGAGCAGCTGCCCAGGACCAGTCGGGATTTCGGGCAGATCGAACGCGATCGAACGGTCTACGAGCGGGCCGTGCCGCTGCTGCCCGGCCCCGCCGTCGTGGAGTTTCGGGGCACCTTTCCCTATCGCGGCAAGGCGGAGATCTTCGCGAGAAGACTGCTGAGCCGGCCGCGACGAGCGGTTCGTTCAATCCGGAGGCGGTTGAAGCGGAGCTGATTGGGCCGGGAAGCCACTCCGCCGTCACCTTTTCCAGAGCCAGCGTTCTCGAAGGCTCTGCGAAAAATTCTGCGAGCGGAGCAAGCCCGATATCCCACCGCCCCAGTCAGCAAAGCCATCCTCAGCCGCACTGTCATGGCTGACATTCAGCTTCCCGCTGCCGTCGGCATTCATCACCAGGATTTCCGCGTCGTCCGGATCTACTTCGGTATAGACGATCTTGGAGCCATCGGGTGACCAGTCGGGACTGAGATCAAATCCCACGTGGGCCGTGAGCGCGCTCCGCCCGGAACCATCCCGATTCATCACCGCGACCTCGCTCTCCAGTTGATTGTCCTCCGGGCTGGTGGTGAACAGGATTTGCCGGCTATCGGGCGACCACACCGGACCATCGTCCTCCGCCACGCCGTTCGTCAGATTGGTCAGCCCACCGCCGTCCGGATTGATCAGCATGATGTCCTTGTCGCCCAGGCTGGCGAAGGCGATGACGCTCCCATCCGGTGCCCATGCGGTCTCAAACCCACCCAGGTCGGGGGGCGTGATCTTGATGTCCCCGGTTCCATCCACATTGACGATGTGGATTCCGTTGTCATTCATATTCTCGCTGGCATAGGCGATACGCTGCCCATCGGGGGACCAGGAAGGGTACGTCGCCCCGATGACGATACGGGTTTGCGCCTTGCCATCGGCCCGCATTACCCAGAGATCCTCGAAGATGTTACGCCCCGTGGTCCGCTCCCGGAGGAAGGCGATCCGCAGTCCATCGGGAGACCAGCGGTACTGGCTGATGAAGCCCCGAGCCAGCTGCGTCCGCCCGGTCCCGTCGGCATTCATGACCCAGAGATCGCCAGCGACCACGCTGAACAGCAACTTCTGTCCGTCGGGCGACCATACCGGGAAGAAATCGCCGCCGGCAGGCGGGCTCAGCCGGGTGAGCCCACTACCGTCGGGATTCACCACCATGATGGCGCCGTTGCCGTTCCGGACCGAGGTGAACGCAATGCGCGACGGCGCCGGAACTCCGACACAAGCGACCGCAAAGACCACCGTATCCGTTCCGCCAGCAGGCACGGTGACGCTCTGCGGGTTTTGGCCGGCGACGGTGCAGGTCGATTCCACATGGGCCAGTAGTACGGTGTGGATGCCGGCAGCGAGGTTCGGCACGGTAATCGAGGCGTTGGCGCCGATCGCCTGAGACGCGGCCCCATCGACCGTGACCTGATAGCCGTTGGGCTCGTGGCCGCTCGTGGTGGTCTGGATCTCGAGGCTGCCGGTCACCGGGGGCGCTGGGGTGCAAGTAATGGTGAAGGTCACGGAGGCAGTGCCTCCCATGATCACCGTGACCGGCTGGGGATTGGTCTCCGCCACGCTGCAGTTGGCCGGTACATCCGCCAGACCAACCGCGTGCTCCCCGGCGGCAATGCTCGGCACCGTCTGTGTGGTGCTGGCCGCAACGGTGCCCTGGGCCGTTCCATCGAGCAGCAGGGTATAGCTCTCGGGCGCCGGTCCAGAGGACGCGGTGGTCACCTGGATACTGCCGACCGGAGGCACGCAGGTCACCGCAAAGGCCACGGTGGCAGTTTCCCCGCTGGTAACCGTCACCGTCCTGACGTTGGCTCCCTCCACTGTGCACCCATCGGGCAGCCCGCTCAGGGTCACCGAATGGGAGCCGGTTTCAATGTCCGCCAGGGTAGCCGTGGCGTTGAGGCCGATCGGGACGGCGGTTCCACCGTCCAGGGCGTAGTTATAGACGCCCCCGGAAACCGGCTCGC
>DASUVR010000413.1:0-3110 GCA_036378855.1 Gemmatimonadales bacterium
AGCCCCAGCCGAGCGCCCAGACTGCTGGGCTGCTGCACCAGATGCAGAAGTCCCCAAATACGCAGATCGGCCGAGACTCTCCGGGCCGCGTCCACCACGGATTGACCTCTCTCCACCGTGGGCAGGTTTACCAGCACCGCAGCGGGATCGATGTTCCTCATCAGGGCTGCGAGCTCACGAGCCACCGGCTCCCTGAGAAGCGGGTGAAGATTGGTTAACGTTCCGGGGTAGAGAGCCCGGCTGCAACGATGAACTGTTACCTGCTGGCCTGATAGCGGGGCATAGGCGTGCTGGTGTGATCTCCACGCCGACTCGCTCAACGCCAGATGCACTTCGGCCCGTTGAGCCAACGAGCGGGAAAGCTCGAGAAAGGACAGCTCCGCTCCGCCCAGGTTCTCCTCGTCGATGACCAGCAGAAGACGCATGGGCTGGACCAGCGGATCTAAATTGTTTCTTAAGGGTTTGCTCGAGGTACCCAGGGCACTGCAAGAGAGGTGGGAACGATAGGAGCGGTCAGCCGGCGCCCCGCATGTAGAGCACCGCGGGAATGGTCTTGAGCAGAATGCCGAGGTCCTTCCAAAGGGTCCATTCCCGGATATAGTCGATCTCCAGCCGGATGACCTCCTCAAAATCCGTAATGAGATTCCGGCCGTTGACCTGCCAGGGACCGGTAATTCCCGGCTTCACATCGAACCGGGTGTAGTGATGCTCCTCATACAGCTCGACCTCCGCGGGCAGCGGCGGACGGGGCCCGACCAGAGACATGTCGCCGCTTAAGACATTCCAGAGCTGGGGCAGCTCATCCAGACTGCTCCTTCGGAGGAACGCGCCCAGCCGCGTGACCCTTGGGTCGTTCTTGATCTTGAACAGCCGAAGGTCATTGTAGAGGCTGCGAGTAGCCAGGTCCTCCCGCAGGGCCTCTGCGTCGTGCACCATGCTCCGAAACTTGGTGATCTTGAACAATCTGCCGCCGAGCCCCACCCGCGTCTGCCGGAAGAAGATCGGCCCCGGGGATGAGAGATAGATAGCGATGGCAATGAGCCCGAAGAGCGGGGCGAGGAGAGCCATGCCCAGCCCCGAAACGACCACGTCCAGGGTGCGTTTGATCAGCAGCTGCCGCCCCCGAAGGCCCGGTCGGTTGAGCGCGATGAGCGGCGCGCCCCGACTCCAGACCATGCGGGACTCAAGACCACCGACCACGAAGGTCCGAGGAATGGCAATGAGCTGGCAACCGGCGGCTCCCGCCGCATCGATCACCAGAGCCAGAGCGCGATCGTCCAGCGGGCCGCTCAGCACGACCGTATCGGCCCGGTAACGCTTGAGTGTCTGACACAGCCGGGTAAAACCTTCCTGGCCCTGAAGGCCCAGTTCCTCGGGATCCAGGATCCCACCTACAGCGTAGGACCGAGCATCCGAAAGAGTAGGATGCTCCAGGGCCCGCAGGGTATGCTCTCCCCGGCTGATCAACAGCGCCCGGGCTGCGCCGGGACCGATGGGCCACAGCTTGAGTACAGCCTGATCGATCAGGTAACGCTCGGTAATCAGAGTGAGACCTATCAGACCCGCCAGCAGGATGAAGCCGGGCAGTAGCAGAAGAGAGAAATGGCTCCAGAGGTGACTCCAGAACGGAAGGGCCAGGCCCAGGGTTGCTCCAGCCACCAACCGGCCAGCATCGCGGCGCCGATCACTTGCCCCATAGGTATCCACGGCAATCAGGCCCAGCAGCACTGCGGGCACCAGCTGGACCAGCGGAAGCCCGCCTGGTGGGATGATCTTGTTGACCAGCTCGCTGGTGGCCGGCCCAAACCAGCCCACGTCACGAACGCCCCGGACTACCACCCGGAGCAGCAGCAAGGCCAGCATATCGCCGGCTAAAAGGACGGAGACGCGAACCGCCGTGCGCACCAGGTGGATGCGCATCATCTGGGGGGCCCGCTGGGTCAGCGCGAGTCTGGCTGGAGCTGTTTTGGTGGGAGGGGTTCCGCCCGAAACCGCGCTGGGCGGGGGCGCGAACTCTGGGGCCGCTGTGGAGCCGGAGAAGCGGGGCTCCAATGAAGGCTGACCTACCGCAGACATGGTTCCAATCGCAAAATGAGCTCCGATCACTTCCTATATAAAGCCGACACAAAGTCCCCTTAGGCGTGTCGGTTTATGCCGTTTCAGCAAAAACAGGGGGCTGGTAAGCAAGTCATGAGCCAACCCCCACAAAGTCTCGGCGAACATAGTTAAAACAAAGTCAGCCGCAAGCCTACACTTCGCATAGGTAGATCGGAAAAAAGGAGAAATCAAGGCTGGGCGTACCGGTTGGAGAGCTTCCCGGGTCAGAACGACACAAGGCCTCCATACTGCTTTTTCATCCAGTCGCGGTACCTGCCATCCATCGCTGTCCTCCACCAATCCTCGTGCTCCAGGTACCAGGTGACGGTATATCGTAACCCGCTCTTCAGGGTCTCCTCCGGCCGAAACCCAACCTCCCGCGCGATCTTGCTGTTTGAAGTAGCATAGCGCCGGTCGTGCCCGGGACGATCTGCCACATGCCTGATCAACGATGCCGCTCCGGCTGGCTGGCCCGCCGGGCTTCGGGGATAACGCCGTCTGAGTAATGGGTCCTTGGCAAAGCACTGGTCCAGAACCGCCGCGAGCTGGCGCACCAGGTCGAGATTGGTCGATTCCGCTTGACCTCCCACGTTGTAAGTCTCACCAGCGCAGTCAGAGAGCAGCACCTGTTCGATGGCGCGGCAATGGTCGCGAACATGCAGCCAGTCGCGCACCTGAAGGCCATCGCCGTAGATGGGGAGCGGCTTGCCCTCGAGGACGTGCAGGATGATCAGCGGGATCAACTTTTCGGGATGCTGGTAGGGTCCGTAATTGTTCGAGCAGTTCGTTACCGAGACCGGAAGGCCGTAAGTGCGATGATATGCCCGCACCAGATGATCGCTGGCCGCTTTGCTCGCGGCGTAGGGCGAGCTGGGATCATAGGGACTCTCTTCGGTGAACGGGGGATCATCCGGATCGAGTGACCCGTACACCTCGTCGGTCGAGATGTGGTGAAACCTCGGGTTGTCCGCCCTGGAAGCCTCGTCCAGCCAGACCGTTCTGGCGGCCTTGAG
>DASUVR010000414.1:0-7914 GCA_036378855.1 Gemmatimonadales bacterium
TTGCCACCTTGGGGCTCACCGCCACCGCCACGTTCCAAGCCTCCGGATTCCCGCAGCCAACCCGGTAAATCTCCTCGTTGTCGTTGTGGAGAATTGGAATGGCCACGACATCGTCAGGCAGGCGAGCCAATCCCGCTTGGGCATGCCGCGAATGGTTCAGGAGGATGAGATTGTACCTGCCCTTGCGAAGCCGCGCGCTCACTCTCCGCGTGTGTTGCAGTGGGTTGAGTGGTCCCGATCTGCGGTAGCCGGGAACGTGGTAGGCGGGGACGCCCACTTCCGCGCTGCGGTCAAACCACTCGCCCCGCTCGAGTGTGGTGATGAGCTCCACCTCATAACCGTGTTCCCGGAGGTACCCCCCGAGCCGCAGCAGGAACGACTCCATTCCGCCGCAGTGCATGGCGTAGGCAACCAGCGCGATTCGGACCGGCTTGTCCATGTTGCGGCTAGTTGGAAAGCCAGCCGTGCAGCCAAAGCCCAAGAGGCTCGCGCGGCCGGAGCAGCGTCCGCCGGGCGAGCCAGCGCAACCTCGGTACCGCACCGGCCGGCAGCGGATCGGCTCGAATGATGCCTGTGCTGACTCGGTTGAACCCTGCCAGCTCGCCGGTACGACGAAGAGCCGGCTCGCTGAAGTAGAGGAGGTGAATTGGCGGCAGCCAGTCGGGCCGGTTGCTGGTCTGCACCGTACGGCAGTTCCAGTTCGGCACCGTAAAGAATGCCTGTCCACCTGGCTTCAAGAGTCGCTGCGTCTCCCGGAGAAACTCCACCGGCGAGCTCAGGTGCTCCAGCACCTCGAAGGCGGTGATCACCTCGAATCGCTCGCCCTCCTCTGCCAGGTCTGCAATGTTGGCGACCCGCATGGGGAACGGGGCCAGGGCTCGGCCGGTCGCGATTGCCAGCTCCGAGACATCAACGCCAGTCACATCCCACCCACGGGCGTGCGCTGCAAGGCCAAACCGCCCCACACCGCATCCCACGTCCAGCAGCCTGGCTCCCGGCGAATGCCGCACCTGCTCGAAGAATGCCCGATACGTTGGATGTTGGCCCAGCTCGGTCGCGTCGAGCTCCTGGACAGCGTGCACCTGATCGCTTTCGTACTCCGCGCTTTGGTACACCCGGTCGTAATCTACGTTCCGGTGGAAGGCATCAGGCGTGAACCGTAGTCCACACTGCGAACAGCGGTACATCCGGTATCCGGCCAGCTCTACAGCTTCCGGCTCTGCGGGAGTTTGACAGGCAGGGCAGGGATACTGAATTGCACTCATAGTTGCTCGGGCGTTCTCCGTCCTTGCGCTGATGAGCGAGCGCTGCCGTGCCGAAGCTGTGACCTCACCCGGGTGAACAGGTTCTGCCTGACCGATCGATCTACGAACAGCTGCAGGGTGAGAAACCCGGTGAGCAGCGCAACCGGTGCCGCAGCGATGGCCCGCCTGCCGGACGGCAGTACCACGCAGGCAATGGTGAGACAGACAATGAAGGTCAGGGTAAGGAAGAGGCGGGGCAGCATTCCGGGTGGAAGATCCTCCCGTACGTAGAGGAACCCCCAGAGACTGAGCACCATGTACGCAATAGCGGACCCGAAGGCGAGCGAACGGGCACCAAACTGGCCGACCGTGAACCAGACGATGGCGATGAGGACCAGTCCCCAGGACAGGTTCAGAGCGAGGCCGCGCCACATCTTTCCTCGAGCCTCGATGGCCGCACCCGCGGCGCTCCCTATGCTGCCGATCATGATGCTGCAGATCACCCCGATCAGTACTGGAGCGCCGTGCACGAACTCACGGCCGTACAGTCCCATGATGAAATCGGCCAGGAACATGAGGAGCGCGCCCGCCGGGAGCACCACGAGAACCGTGAGGCTTTGGGTCAGGACCAGGGTTTTTCCGAATTCGCTGGAACGTTGGGGATGGACCGACGACGCCATCAAAGGAAGGGCAACCCGAATAAGCACGGAGGGAAGTAACAGCAGGGCCAGCCGCCACTGATTGGCGGCATTGAACAGGCCCAGCTCACCGTACCCCCCCGGTTGATTCGCCAGTACCGCATTCGCCAGCCACATCACTGGTGCGACCACCAGAGCGCTGAGCAAGGCAGGCAGCGAGAACGACCAGAGAATCGGGAGATCCGCCCGAACTCCCTGATAGGTAATGGGCAGGCCGGCCCGCACGCACTCACTCCTGAGCGCGCTCTGGCTGAGCCACCAGCCGACGGCGCCCACAACTACGCTGGCAACCACCCCTCCCATCAGACCGAAAAACCAGACGCCGGCGATCAGCAAAGGAAACGTGAGAAGTCCGCGGATGATGCTCACCCGTGTGGTGGCCTTGAAGGCTTCCAGCCCCGCAAGTGCGCCGGTCTGTACCCCATCCAGGGTGTTGAGAAACAGGAGAATGCACCCCACCCGTAGCTCGTCAGTCAGTTGCGGCGCGTTCAGGGTCTTTGCCGCAAGCCAGGGTGCAGCGGCAAAGAGGATGAGTGCCACCGCGCCCCCGGAAATCAGGGCCACCTGAACGACCAGACCCAGAACGTGACCGGCGCGGATGGGATCGGTGACGCGGCGTTCAGCCACGAACTTGGTGGCCGTGAGGCCCAGACCAAGACCAGCCAGCATGCCGAATGCGCCCACCGTGCCTGTTACCATCCCGAATTCGCCGAAGGTCACCTTGCCGAGTAGGCGGGCGGTGACGATGGACGCGAGCACCGCAAGCCCCTGAGCGGCACCCATCCCGATCAGGGACCACCAGGCACCCTGCACAAAGCGGGTGCCCAGGGATATCGACGGGCTTGGAGTTGCGGTCACTGCGAGGTGAGCAGCCGGGCCCTGCGGCGAGACTCGGCCTGACGCCAGCGGCGCCGAACATACGCACCGAGCTGCTCTCGGAATCGGGCGGCGCCGAATTCCAGCGCGTTCTGTCGGCACGCGTCGCTCCGGATCAGCCCGCTCTCCCGCTCGAACCGGTCCACGGCATCAACCAGCGATCCTGCCGTCTGCTTTTCGAAGAAGAGCCCGGTTGGGTCCGGCTCGCCGGTGGGGCGTATGGTCTCGAGCGCGCCTCCCTTGCCGTAAGCGATAACGGGAGTGCCGCAGGCTTGTGCCTCCAGGGGCGCGATGCCGAAGTCCTCCTCGGCGGCAAAGACGAAAGCACGGGCGCGTCGCAGCCGGTCCCGCAGCACCTCGAAAGGTTGCTGGCCGAGGAATTCGATATTGGCTGCTCCGCCGGCTCGAACCCGCTTGGCTTCGGGTCCATCGCCAATCACGACCAGGCGCCGGTCGGGCATGGCGGCAAACGCTTCGACGATCAGATCAATTCGTTTGTAGGGCACCATGCGTGAAGCGGTAACGTAGAAATCCTCATGATCGCCGCTGGGAGTGAATGCCTCCACGTCGACTGGAGGGTGGATCACCGTGGACTTCCGGCGGTACGCCTTCCAGATCCTGCGGGCGACATAGCGGGAGACCGCAATGAATCCGTCCACCCCAACGGAGCTCCGCACGTCCCAGAGGCGCATCCGATGGAGAGTCCAGCGAGCCAGCGCGCCGCGTACACCCCGGTCCAGGCCGGTCTCCCGCAGATATTGATGCTGCAGATCCCAGGCGTAGCGCATCGGCGAATGGCAGAAGCAGATGTGCAGCTGGTCCGGCCCGGTGAGCACGCCTTTGGCCACCGCATAGGAACTGGACAGCACGAGATCATAGCCGGAGAGGTCCAGCTGCTCTATGGCGAGCGGCATGAGCGGTAGAAAGCTCCGGTACCGCTTCCGCATGCCCGGGATTCGCTGCAGGAAGGAAGTCTGGACTCTGCGCCCGCCCAGAAAATCGCGCTCGGCCGGGGGCACGAAATCGATCAAACTGAACAGGTCGGCAGCGGGGTAGACGGCCAGCATCTGTTCCAGCACCCGTTCCGCGCCGGCATAGGTGACCAGCCAATCGTGCACGACGGCGACTCTCACGCAGGAATCCGATCGAGGATGGAGATCAGTTCGTGCACGCTGCGTTGCCAGGTGAACTCCCGGGCCCGGGCGGCTCCAGCCCGGATCTGCTGCTCTCGTACCCCGGGCTCGGCAACGATCTCCCGAATGCCCCTTGCGATATCGTCAGGATTGCCCGGATTACAATAGCGGGCACCGCTGCCGCACACTTCGGGCAGCGAGCCTGCGTTGCTGACCAAGGCCGGGCAGCCGCACAACATGGCCTCGAGCGGAGGCAATCCGAAACCCTCGTAGAGAGAAGGGAAGACAAAGCACAAGGCGTTCTCATAGAGCGCCCGGAGCTCCCCGTCGGTGACGTACCCGGCGTCGATGCTACTCTCACTGCGGACTGACCCGGCAAAAACTCGTGCGTTGGCTCCTCCAGCAAGAACCAGAGGGAGCTGCTTCACGCCCAGCGCGGCCACGGCGGCAATCAACGCTCCGAGATTCTTGTGCGGGCTTCGGCTTCCCACCGACAGAATGTACCGTCCCGGCCCAACCGGGAGTCGGTGAAACACGCCTTTGTCGGCAGGAGCATGAAGGACGTGGTCCGCTCCCAGTGGGAGGATATCGAACTTGTCGGGTGGAATCCCGGCACGGCGCGACAGCTCCTTCCGGGAGAAATCGGAGACGGTGATCAGCCGAAGCGCCCGGCGCCCCAACAGCGGGATCAGGATGCGATACCAGGAACGAAAGGCGGGAGAATAGGCCTGGGGAACCGCGAAGACGGATGCGTCGTGGATGACCACGATCGATCGAACCCCGACCGGCGCGGTATTACAGAGGTTGAGCAGCAAGCGGCCCGCAGTGTAGGCCGGCAGCTCCAGCTGCTCCCACTGCTGACCTCGAAGGCGACCGACCTCGACAGTGCTGATGTGATTAAGCGCGATTTGCCGCCGTTCTCCAGACGGCGCCACTAACCGGAAGGAGTATTGCTTTCGCAACTCGGAGCTGGAGCCGAGCTCGCGATCGAGCGCCAGAACCAGCTGCTCCGCCACCCGCTGTACGCCGGTGATTGGCTGCGTAAGGAAGCGCGCGTTTATGTCGATTGGTCTCATGCATCACCGGCAGGCGCAACGCTCCAGCTCGGAGGGCTGTCGGGCAGCATCCTGGTTCCTCGGCTCCTAGACCAGTCCACATAGTACAGCAGCATGCCGACATTGATCCAGAAGAAGGCGTGCAGCAGTTCGTATCCGATGCTCATGTTGAGCATGATGGTGAGTGCGCCGAGGAGCAGAGCGAGGTAGGTTGGCCGCGCCTCGGCCGGCACCACCTCATAACCCCGAATGAAGCGCCGTACCAGGAATCCCAACAGCAGAAGCAGCAGGACGAACCCCATCACGCCGGTCTCTGCGAACACCTTGAGGAAGTCCATATTGGGGGTGTATCCCGGATCGTACATCGCGTCGCCAAAGACCACCTGGCCCCGGTACACCCCGTAGTGGCCCGCGCCGATTCCGACAAACGGGTGCTCCCGGATGATGCCGACAAGAAGGAGCAGATTCCCCAGCCGCTCCACAAAGGCCCCGGCCGAGAGTCCGGATTGTAGTGTATCCCGCAGAGTGGGCAGCTGGAGCAGAAAGGCTCCCACGATCGGAATCATGAGCAGACCCGCCAGCCCCAACGGAACTCGAGCCCGCGGGTACACCACCATGAGATACAGCCCCACAACCAGCAGCGATATAAGGGCGAACTTGGACTGAGACAGCAGGAGTGCAGCGGCGGCGAGCAGACCGGCAGGCCAGAAGCGCCGGAGATGCCCGGGAGAAAGCATCAGCAAGACCGGCGTCAGCAGCGCCACCGACAGCTGCTGCGGCTCGGCGGTGGGGCCTGCGAGCCGGGGAAGGAACGCATCAGTGGGCCACACTCCAAGCGCGCTTCCGAAGGTCGGGGCGATCAGCTGACTTTCCGTCCGGAATCCAGCGAGGTAGAGCGCCAGAAAGACATACACCAGCACGGTCGCGGCCACACCGGAGTAGATCATGAACCGGATCATCCGGTTCTCCGAGACCAGGCCCGCCGCCAGGGCGTAATAGCAGAGATACGCCATGGCGAAGGCGGCTGCGTACTTGGAGAGATCCATCACGAAATAGAGGGGGAAGAAGTTCTCGCCATAGGCGAGCTGCCGAACAAACATCAACAAGAGAAAAGTCCCGAACGCCGCAACCCACCACAGGTAGTTGCGCGCTGCCGCGCGTGCGGTCAGTGGGCCCTTGATCAGCATCCGGATGAGCAGAAGTGTGAGGGCGGTCCAGCCGAGCACCCGCTGGACCGGCAGCGCCACGCCACCGAGCTCCGGCGGACGCAGCCAGACGAAGCAATAGAGCAGGGCCGCCAGGGCTGCGACGAACCCAATCACGGGATGCCTCTCAGCTCCGAGGAGAGGCTTCGCGAGCCTCCTCCCACGCCTCGCGGAAGGCCAGGTAGTCTGGAGTGGGAGACCGCCGGGCCCGCGCGCGAGCTGCGGCGACGTATGCCAGCGACACGCCCAGCGCGCCGCCAAAAATGAGCGCCACCAAGGTGCCCAGGATCCGGTGAGGGCCACTTGGCCTGACCGGCGCAAGCGCTGAATCGATGACCGTAAGGACCGGCGTGTCCCGGACCTCTGCTATGCGGGCCTCTTCATGCGCCTTGGTGAGTGTCTGGTAGACCTCTTGCCGCAGCTGCACCTGCCGGTTCAGCCGGCTGTACTCGAACGTGAGCAGCGGCGAGTCCATGTACTGACGGTTTCGCTGCAGGAAGGCGAGCTGCGCCTGTTCGGCGGCGCGCAGCTCCTGCTCGGCCACCGCCAGGCGCTCGCCGGAGAAGCGTCGTTGCTCCCGAGACTGACTCTGGCGGCTTTCCAGATTGAACTTGTTGATCAGCTCGACGAGATGATTGGCAACGTCGGCCGCCAGGCGGGGGGACTGCAACGTCACCTGGAGCGTGACGATGCCGGTCGCCTTATCCGTGGTGGCCTCGGTCCGCTTCCTGAGTATCTGTACGCCGGTCTGCAATTGCTCCTCGCGAGTGCGGCCCGGCACTTCGAGAATAGCCAGAAGCGGACGAGCGGCCGAGACCGAGTCGGTACGGAACTCGGTGAGCAGTGTGGGGCGGAGCACCTCCTCGCTGTGAACCAGGCGCACGAAGAACTCGGGCGACACACTGCTCGAGCCGCTGCTTCCCAGGCCCAGCTGGCCGGCCAGTCCCGCGAGACCAACCAGGTTGCTCATTAGTCCGGTGTTGGACGAATTCTCCGGAGTAAAAGACGTCGTCGCCGTGTAGCTGCGCCGCTGCAGGAGGAGAAACACGGCCGCGAGGAAAGCGCAGATGAGCGCTGTCGTCGCGATCAGCTTCCACCGGCGCACCAGCGGCGTGAGCAGCTCGAAGAGCGAGATGTCCGATTCGGCCGGTGCGGCCCGGGGCGTGGGGTCTACCCCCGACTTGAGTCCCGCCGTCACTGCTTGGCCACCACGACAACCGTGACCAGTGCCGCCATCAGCTGTGCGATGGTGGCAATGACGCCGACGGTGTTGCTGGGTTGATCCTGCACCCGTTTGGCGGGCACGAACACTACGGCCCCAGGCTCAGGGTGCGGCACTTTATCCGGCAGAATGGCCCGCCGGTTGACCCCCTGGCGCTTGCCGTTGGCCTGAGTGACGTACGAGTGCTTGCTATCGCTCAGCTGGGTGTAGCCGCCCGCGGCGTCGACATACCAGTCGAGTGACTTGCCCTGGGAATAGGGCACCGCGCCGGGTGAGTTGACTGCTCCCTGCACCATGATGATCGGGTTGTATTCCGGAATGTGCACCGAGTCGCCGCCCACCAGGATCACGTTGTCCCGCGCATCGGCGTGTTTGAGCACGTTGGGCAGATCGATGCCCACCCGCTCGTTGTAGCCGCGAGGCAGGGTATCGTGGGAGAGCTCCGGCGGCTGATCGAGTCTGGGCGGCTGGTCATCGGATG
>DASUVR010000415.1:0-2109 GCA_036378855.1 Gemmatimonadales bacterium
GTCGGCCACTCCCATCCGGTCCGCGGTGTCTCCCCGAACGATCGTTTCCAGGCGGTTGCGGCCCGAGGCTTCGATGCAGTAGAGCTGGATCTCGAGGCCGCCTCGGGAGGGGCGCACCACTCCCCAGACACCGTACTTCGCGCCCCGATCGCCGCTGAGCCGAGCTACTCTGGCGGCCGGCGGGAGCGACGAGGCGCGCCAGTCCTGAAAGCTGGTGCGAATGGGTACCACCGACATGCCGGGCGAGGCTTCCAGGTAGCTGGCGGTGAGACGGGAGAGGTGGTCGCCCAGAGTACTGTCAGCCAGGCCGACTGCCTCGAAGGGAAAAACGGCGACGTCGCCAGCCGATCTGGTCTCCGAGCTCAAGACGTGGGATATCCCCCAGATCGAGAGGGCGGCAAGCGGAAGCAGGGCGAGGGCAGCCGGGGTGAGAGCACGCGGACGCACTCCGGTGAGAGCACGAGCGAAGCTGTCGGCGTCGGGCCAGCGCTCAGCGGGATCCAGCTGGAGCGCTCGGGTGAGTGCTCCGCGCAGAGTGGCCGGCACCCCGGCCCAGTCTCCGTTCTCCGGCTCCGAAAACTGGTCCCAGCGCCGGCCGGTGCAGGCCTCGAACAGGACCAGGCCAACCGCGTAGAGGTCGGTGCGGGGGGTGATGGTGCCTCCTGCAAATTGTTCCGGCGCCATGTACGCCGGCGTCCCGATCAGCTGTCCGGTCTGGGTGAGGGCGGTGGATTTGTCGAGGGTATGGGCGATGCCGAAATCCGCCAGCATCGACCGGCCATCGGAGAGAAATATGTTGCTCGGCTTGATGTCGCGATGAACGATGCCGCTTCGGTGGGCCAGAGCCAGCGCGCTCAACAGCTCGCGACCCAGCTCCTGGGTCTCGGTCAGGCTGAGCGGGCTGCGTTGGATCCGGGCGTCGAGCGTCTCCCCCTCGACATAGTCCATGACGTAGTAGACGAGGTCATCGGCCTCGCCCGCGTCGTGCACTCTGACGATGTTCGGGTGGTTGAGCCGGGCGAGGTGCTGCGCCTCCTGCATGAAGCGCTGCAGGGTGACCGCGGTGGAGATCTCCTGGCGCAGGGTCTTGATGGCGACGGGGCGATCCAGGCGCTGGTCGCGTCCGAGGAAGACCGTACCCATGCCCCCCGACGCTATGGTCCTCTCTACCATATAGTCGGGCGCTAACGCTTTCTGGAGACGGTCCAGCAGCGAAGGCATCGTCCGGCTTGCTTTGTGGGTTGTGTTTGAAAGATAGTCCTCCAGACGGAGCGCGTAATCCTCAGGGCGACCAGAAGCTTGACTCTAGGCTCCCGCCCGGAGAGCCTAAGAGGTATGAAACGGATCCTCGTCGTCCTGGGTGGCCTATTCGCTCTCCTGCTGGTCCTGCTCCTGGTCCTCCCGCTCCTCTTCAAGAACCAGATCGCCGCCAAGGCCAAGGAAGCGGCCAACCGGAGCGTCAACGCGAAGGTGGACTGGCGCGACGCCGGGCTCAGCGTCTTCCGCCATTTCCCCAACCTGACCCTGCGGCTGGATGACCTCACCGTCGCCAATACCGGGAAATTTCAGGGCGACACCCTGGCCGCCATCCGCCACCTCGGCGTCGTGCTGAGCCTTCCCAGCGTGGTGGGATACGCTCTCAGTGGAAAACCGATTGTGGTGCGGGGAGTCGAGCTGGATCAACCGAGGCTATCGCTGATTGCACTGGAGGATGGAACGGCGAATTGGGATATCAGTCGCCAGTCGGCAGCCGCCAGTCCCCAGTCAAAGCCGATGGACCTGAGTCTCAAAGGTGTCGAAATCAAGAACGGCGCAATCTCCTTCGATAACCGCCGAGCCAAGCTCAAGGCAACCGTCAAGGGCTACGACCAGTCTCTCAGCGGCGACTTCAGCCAGAAGAATGTGACGGTCAAGACCAAGGCCGGCGCCGACACGGTGAGCGTGAGCTTTGCCGGCCTGCCCTATCTCAATCGGGTTCGCCTGGGTCTCGATGCCGATGTCGCCGCCGATCTGGCGAACAAGGTCTACACCCTCAAGCGCACCGACCTCAGTCTCAACGACCTCAAGCTCGGCGTTACCGGCTCGGCCCGCTCCACCGGCAAGCTCCTC
>DASUVR010000416.1:0-3642 GCA_036378855.1 Gemmatimonadales bacterium
CCATTGCCGTGAGCAGTGCCACAGTGGGGCAGCCGCGCTCATGACCCAGTCCGATCATGGTCCGCGCCAGCTCGATGGCTTGGGAGGTTTCGGGCATGAACGCGCCGCTCCCGGTCTTTACATCGAGTACCAGGCCGCTCAGGCCTTCAGCCAGCTTCTTCGACATGATACTGGCCGAGATCAGCGGAATCGACTCGACCGTGCCGGTAACGTCCCGCAAGGCATAAAGCCGCTTGTCGGCGGGTGCAATTTCCGGTGTTTGCCCCAACATCGCGCAACCGATCCGCTGCACCTGCTCTTCGGCTTCCCGCAGCGAGAGGTTGGTTCGAAAACCGGGAATCGACTCCAGCTTGTCCAGCGTTCCACCGGTATGGCCCAAACCCCGGCCCGACATCATCGGCACGGCCACGCCGCAGCTGGCCACCATGGGCGCGAGCAGCAGCGACACTTTATCACCAATGCCGCCGGTCGAGTGTTTATCCGCGACGGGCCGGTCCAGCCCGTCGAATTTGAGCCGGTCCCCCGAAGCGATCATGGCATCGGTCAGCGCGGCCAGCTCTTCGGACGCCAGCCCGCGAAAGACGACTGCCATCAGCAGTGCCGACATCTGATAGTCCGGCAGCCGACCGTCGGTGTATTCCCGGATCAACTGCTTCCATTCTTCGGGCTCGAGTGGATTCCCGTCGCGCTTGTGCTGGATCAGGGACGGGATCACCATTCGAGATCAACCATGGAGTCACACATCTCGTGTTGAAGCTTCCCCTGAAAGTGATGCTCGCTCTGGCGGGGCTCACGGCCCGACTGAGCGCCCAGACGCCGGCCGACCATGTGGCCCTTGGAGTCACGGCCGAGGAGGCGCACGATCTCCGGACGGCGCTGCAGCACTACCAGGCCGCCCTGGATCAGGACTCATCCGATTACGAGGCGAATTGGCACGGTGCCATGACGCTGCTCACGCTGGGGGAGCAGCTTGCCGGCTCCAAGAATCCGGAGCGCGATTCTCTGTATGTGCAGGCCGAGCGGTACGCTCGTCGGGCAGTAGCTTCTAATCCAGCGGGTGCCGACGGCCACTTTGCCCTTGCCGCCTCACTGGGGCGGGTGTCTCTCACCAAGGGCAAGAAAGAGCGAATCAAGAGTGCCGGAGAGATCCGGAGAGAAGCGCTGCGTACCCTTGCCTTGAACCCAAAGCACGACGGCGCCTATCACATCCTGGGGCGCTGGAACGCCGAGATCATGCGCATTTCCGGTTTCAGCCGTTTCTTTGCCAAGAAATTCCTGGGGGCCGGCGTGTTCAACCAGGCCTCGTGGGATCAGGCGATCTACAATATGGAGAAAGCGGTCGAGCTGGACTCAACCCGAATTTATCACCACCTAGAGTTGGCGGAGATCTACGCCGACCGAAAGCGGGGCGCGGATGCCAAGGCCCAGCTCCGCCTGGTTGATTCACTCCCCCTGCGCGAAGTGATGGACACAGCCTATAAGCGAGAGGGCGCGGCGTTGAGCCGCCACCTCCCGAAACACTAGTCCGCTCGCTCCTTTAATTCCTTCGCCCGCTCCCGGGCTCGCTCCCGCAACCGTTCCAGTTCAAGCTTGAGCCGCCGCTTGCGCCGGCTCAGCTCCTTGCTGGTCCGGCTGCCGGCGCGATCGAGGCTGTCCATCGCATCGGACTGCAGCTCGCGCATCCGTCCCCGGAGACGCTTGCGCATATCCCCTCCCCGCTCCGGGGCAAACAGCAGGGCGAGTCCAGCGCCAAGAAACGCGCCGAATACAATGCCGGCCAGGAACCCGGCCCTCCCGTGGGCTGACTCGGAGATCTCGATCTTGCTCTCGGCCAGCTCCGGAGTTTCCTCCGTGCTTTTCATTTGCGGCTCCGATTTTTTCGCTGGCTAAGAAGCTAGCTGAGGAAGCAGGATGGCGGTACGGCTTACGGCAGGTTTGTCAGTCTACCAGGCGGTACCCTATACCAGGCTCGGTGAGAAACAGGCGCGGCCGCGTGGGGTCGCGCTCGAGCTTGTGGCGCAGCTGACCCATATACACTCTGAGGTAGTGACTCTGCTCCGCGTAATTGGAGCCCCAGACCTCCTGCAGCAGCTGGCGGTGCGTAACGACGCGGCCGGCGTTTCGAACCAGCGCGGCCAGCAGCTTGTATTCAGTTGGCGTGAGGTGGGCCGGTTCACCGGCGCGAAAGACTTGCCGCCGCACGAGATCGACTTTGAGATCGCCGGTCTCGAACCGGGTTTCGCCATTGCCTCCCGGTGCCAAGCTGGAGTGTCTGAGAGCCACTCGAACTCTCGCCAACAGTTCGGGAACGCCGAACGGTTTGGTCAGATAGTCGTCGGCGCCTAGATCGAGCGCGTTTACCTTGTCGTGCTCCTGGCCCCGGGCAGAGATCACGATGATCGGCGTGCGGGTAGAACGTCGGAGCTCCCGGGTTACCTCGAGACCGTCCCGGTCCGGCAGGCCGAGGTCGAGCAGGATAATCTCAGGGTTCCGGCCGGCAGCTTGGGCCAATCCCTCGCGCGCCGACGCTGTCTCGACCACCTGATACTCGTGGGCCCTGAGCGTTGCCCCGAGAAACCGGCGCATCTGGGGCTCGTCCTCGATCAGCAGCACCAACGGATTGGCCGCGGTCAACTAATCCTCGACTACTTCTGCCGGCAGCGGACGAGGCCCAGGGCCGTCTAGCGGGATGCTAAAGCGAAACGCCGCCCCCTTTCCGCCATTCCGCTCCAGCCAGATTCGTCCGCCATGCGCCGTAATGATGCCTCGGCAGATCGTCAGCCCGAGGCCAGACCCACCCGCCGGCGAGGTCCGATCGGCGCTGGAGGTGCGATGGAACTTGCGAAAGATGGTCTCCTCCTCCCCCTCCGGGATGCCCTCCCCTTCGTCCGCTACCTCAACCAGAACCTCTCCATCTTCCGGCCAGGCCGAGATGCTGATCGGTGTAGCCGGGGGAGTATGGCGGATGGCATTCTCGAGCAGGTTGATGAAAACCTGCTCGATCAACAGCTCGTCAACCGGCACCAGCGGCAGCGAGTCTGGGAGTCTGGTCTTTACCGGGTGACTGGCAAGACGTTCATCCAGGCGTAACAGCGCCACCCCCAGCGGTTCTTCCAAGGGCTGCCATTCTTTCCTTACCATCAGGGCGCCGGTTTCCACCCGAACCATGTCCAGCAGGTTGGCGATCAATCTCGTCATCCGCCTGGATTCTTCCAGAATCGTTTCCGCCATGTCCCTGCGGGCATCCGGTGACAGAAAGCCTGAGCCCTGCAGCAGGCTGCTTGCCGCGCCTTCGATGCTGCCCAACGGTGTTCGGAGATCATGCGAGAGTGAGCTCAGGAGCGCAGTTCTGAGCCGCTCGGATTCGATCTCTCCCCTTGCCCGCTCGTGGCGCTCGGTCAGCTGGGCACGTTCGAACGAGGAGGCCGCCTGCGCTGCCAGCGCCTCGATCACTCGCCGCCGCTGGGGAGAAAGCAGCTCCTCCACGCTATGAGGATGGAAGATCATGATCCCCATCACCCGGGTCGAGCTCATTAGCGGCACCACCAGTGCCTCCGCCTCGGCTCCGTGTGTCGTTCCCCAGCCGGCGCTTACTCCCTGCTCCAAAGCCATACGGGCCGCAACCCGTACGGTGACACTGTC
>DASUVR010000417.1:0-33754 GCA_036378855.1 Gemmatimonadales bacterium
CGTAGCCGTCGCCCTCGACACCGGCCCCTACCACCGCTCACTACCCTTCGGCTGGGTAGTGAGCGGCGGCCGGGAGCTGCTCTCACCCGAGTACGCCCCGCTCGCCGGCGCCGTCGTGGTTACCACCGACGGCGCCGTGCGAGTCGTGGCGCCCCAGAGCCTAACCCTCGAGCGCGCCCGCGGGACCGCGCTCGAGGCATTCCAGAGCTATCCGATGCTGCTGGAAAAGGGCGTCGTCCCCCCACCTCTCCGCCAGGCATCCCAGGGGGTGAACCTCGACCATCGCGACGCCCGCCTGGCCATCGGGACGCTCAGAGATGGACGAGTGGTCATCGCGCTTACCCGCTTCGATGTCCTGGGCGACACCTTCGGCCGAGTCCCGTTCGGGCTCACCACGCCGGAGATGGCGGCCGTGATGGGTGCACTGGGATGCGAGGATGCCCTCTTACTGGACGGGGGGATCTCGGGTCAGCTGCTGCTCCGGAAGTCGGACGGAACCGCGCGGGTCTGGCCCGGAATCCGGAGCGTGCCGCTGGGATTGGTCGCCCGACCGAAGTGAGCAACACAGATCGGGACTCTGATGTACCATTAGAGCAGGTGCATTCCCGCCTCACTTACCTCGCCGGCGAAAGAAGGCTCGTCATGACCTCCTATACCGCGTCCATCGAGCGCTCCAATCACAAGAACCTCCACCAGGTCGAGCTCCAGGTGACCCCGCGGGAAAGCAGCCGCCATCAGGGGTCCTGGACCGGTGAATTCATGTCGCGCAGCACCGACGGCTTCGTGCCCAACGAGCGGCTCGCGCTCACCCTGGACAACGGACTGAAGGGAACGGCGCGGGTGAGCGAGACCCACTTCGACAGCCGAGATCCCGACGCCACTCGGATCCTCATTACCGGTACCGGCCCCTTCGCCTGAAGCGAGCGGCGTTACCCACTGGAGTCAGTGTGCCCAAACGGAATTACAATTTCGAGAAGCGGCAGAAGGAATTGAGCCGACAGCAGAAGCAGGAGGAAAAGCGCCAGCGTCGCCGGGAACGATCCGATTCCGCATCCGAGGAGGATCGGGATACCGACGCGCCGCCCCCCGAAACGCCTCGGGCCCACCAACGCCTGAGCGGCACTGGTGAGCCCGAAGGCTGAACCGGACGGGTGATGCTACCGCGTTCTTAGCGTCCCGCCAGCTCTGGCTGATTTTTCAGCTGCTTCAGGGTTCCCGCCAGCAGCTGAACCTTTCCGGCGTCCGCCGCGCCGCTGATCTCGGATTCCAGCTGCGACACCAGCCTTGCCAGCGCCGCACTCTGGGCACCACCGGATGACTTCTCCGCCGACGCCAGCTCGGCCCGGGCAGAGGCGATCTTCGACCGGTCGAGCCCATTCGAGCGCTCGAGCTGATCCAGGTAGGCCCGGGCCAGGGAATACGAAGCGGGCCAGGTGAACTTGACCTGTCCCTGAGCGTTGAAATAGTCCAGCTTGACCGACTTGGCGGCATCGATCTCGTTCTGAGTCAGGAAGCCGCTGGGCTGCAGCTCGAACACATCGAGCCCACGGGTGATCTCTGACCCGTAGATGTAGCCGTTGTACCAGTAGGCGCTCCAGTAGCCACCCAGCTCGAGCTTCTCGGGGTCGAGTGGACCCCGATCGAAGTAGGCGATTTCCTTCGGGTGCTTGGGATCGGTCCAGTCGAACACGGAAACGCCGCCCTGATACCAGGCCTGCGCCATGACATCGCGCCCGGGAATGGGAATGAGCGATCCGTTGTGTGCCACGCAGTTCTCGGAGGGCAGCTGGGGCGCCGGCATCTTGTAATAGCTCTGGAACTGCATCGATGACGGACCGCTCAGGGTGAAGATCGCATCTGCCCCCCACTCCTTGGGGTCGGTCTTCCGGCACTTGGGCTGCACGCCGCCGCCCCATTCATCGGAAAACAGAATCTTGCTGCCACTGTTGTTGAAGGTGGCGGAGTGCCAGTAGGAGAAGTTCGAGTCCGAGGCCGCTGCCAGCCGCTTCGGGTGCGCGGGATCGGTGATGTCAAGCAACAGACCGTAGCCGGCGCAGGCGCCACCGGCTCGCCCGATCGCGGGGTACAGCGTGATGTCGTGGCACTGAGTGGGCCCGGCGGTGGAGTCCGGCTCCTGCGCCATTTGCGCCTTCATTGCCGAGTCTACAATCGCTGGAAGCGCTTGCCTCAGCGCCGCGCTGTCGGCCGCGGTGGGAGCACCCGTGCCACCCCGCGCCTTGACCGCGCGGTTCAGCAGCTCGGCCACGTCCTCCGGCTGAAGCACCTCCTCCTTCCCGTGGATCACGGCAATGAACCCGCCGTTGGCCTTTGCTTCGGCCACTGCTTTTGCCTGTTCCAGACTGTCTTCCCGGGTTTCACCGTGGGTGGGTGGCGCCACCAGGTCCTGAAAGATCCGAGGCGAGCTCACGATGCGTGCCTGGTCCGGGTGAGCCAACGGAACCTTGATGACCTCGATCCGGAACAGCGCCGTGTTGGGGTCCTTGGGCGCTATGACGCAGCCCGGCAGCTCGGCCGACGACCGCACTGGAGCCTGGCCCGAGATGTAGACGTAGACGTTGTCTTTGTCCTTGGGGTCAACCAGCAGCGAATGGGTGTGAGACCCGCGGCAGGTCTGCACATTGCCGACGTTCTTCGGATGAGCGATATCGCTGATGTCGAAGATCCGCAGTCCCCGGAGCCGCTCCTGGCTCACGGTGTCCTCGATCCCCTGAGTGCCGCAGTCAAGCCGCGCGGTCAGATTCTCGCCCGAGACAAAGAGCAGGTTGCGATAGACCGAGACATCGCTCTGAGAGCCGGGGCACACGTAGGCGGTCTCCAGCTTCGGCTTCCGGGGATCGCTGATGTCCCAAACCTGATAGCCATTGAAGCTGCCCTGCACCGCGTAATGCCCGGTGAAAGCCAGATCCGAGTTGATCCCCTCGAGGAACTGTTTCGAGGGCGGTGTGGATGAGGCCAACCGGAGATTCCAGATGGCTTGTCCGGCGTCGGTCTTGCCCGGCTTCAGCCCCACCCGTGGATCCGGCGTCGGTGGCTGGGTGGACTTGCTCTGGGCCGGCACCGGAGCGCCGGCCTGATTGGAGCCAGAGTGCGAGCACCCGGCAAGGGCCCCCACACCGAGGGCGACGGACAACGCAATGAGCGTGGCTGATGCCATGCGAACCCCTTGAATAAGGACGATTCCTACCCTCTTCCCCTCTCCAGCTTTTTTCTACTTTGTCGCCAGACTCGGAGACGTGGCCAGCTGCTTCACCGCGCCGGCCAGGAGCCGCACCTTGTTTGCGTCGCCGGCTCCGTTCGCCTCGGATTCCAGCCGGGCAACCAGCTGGGTCAGCACCTGCTGCTGGTCGGCTCCGGCGGCCTTCTCGGCCTTTGCCAGCTGCGCCCTCGCGTCGGCAATACGAGCGGCGTCCATGCCCTGAGACCGCTCCAGCTGATCCAGGTACGCCCGAGCCAGTGAGTACGTCGCGGGCCAGGTGAACTTGACCTGTCCCTGGGTGTTGAAGTAGTCGAGCTTGACCGATTTGGCTGCATCGATCTCGTTCTGGGTCAGGAAGCCGCTGGGCTGCAGCTCGAACACATCGAGCCCGCGGGAGATCTCTGAGCCGTAGATGTTGCCGTTATACCAGTAGGTGCTCCAGTACCCGCCGCTGGCCATCTCGGTTGCATCCACCGGACCGCGATCGAAGAAGGCGATCTCCTTCGGGTGCTTGGAATCGGTCCAGTCGAAGACGGAGAGCCCGCCCTGATACCAGGCCTGCACCATGACGTCGCGCCCGGGAATGGGAATCAGCGAGCCGTTGTGGGCGACGCAGTTCTCCTGGGCTGTTTGCGGAGCGGGCAGCTTGTAGTAGCTCTGGAATTGCATCTGCTGTCGGTTGGCGATGGAGAAGATCGCATCGGCGCCCCACTCCCGCTTGTCGGTAGCCCGGCACTTGGGCTGACTGCCCCCGCCCCACTCGTCCGAGAAGAGGACTTTGCTGCCTGAGTTGTTGAAGGTGGCCGAATGCCAGTAGGAGAAGTTCGAGTCGGAGGCGGCAGCGAGCCGCTTGGGGTGCGCCGGGTCGCTGATATCCAGTAGCAGCCCGTAACCCTCGCAGGCGCCTCCGCCCAGGCCGATGCCGGGATAGAGCGTGATATCGTGGCACTGGGTCGGTCCGCTGCCGCTGTCCGGCTGGGTGCCGACAAACGAGGCAACCAGGGCTGGCAGTGACTGGCGCAATGCCGCGCTGTCGGCGGCGGTCGGCGCTCCGCTTCCGCCCCGCGCCTTGACCGTGCTGTCGAGCAGGACCTCGGCAAAGTGCGGATTGAGCACCTGCTCGTGCCCGTGGAAGGAGATCACGAACCCGCCGTTCGCCTTGGCCTCAGCAACCTTCTTGGCGTCCTCGATGCTGTCTGCTGGAGCTTCACCGTGCTTGGGTGGCGCCACCAGGTTGTCGAAGATGCGGGGAGAGCTCACGATGGCTGCCTGTTCCGGATGGGCCAGAGGAACCTTGATGACCTCGATGCGGAACCAGGCGGAGTTGGGATCCTTGGTCGGCATGGCCGCGACGCAGCCGGGCAGCTCCTTGGAAGACCGAACCGGCGAAGAACCCGAGATGTAGACATAGACGTTGGCGGGGTCCTTGGGATCGACCAGCAGCGAATGGGTGTGGGAGCCCCGGCAGGTCTGCACGTTCCCCACGTTCCGCGGATGGGCGATGTCGCTGATGTCGAAGATCCGAATGCCCCGGAGCCGGTCCGTGCTCACGCTGTCCTCCACCCCCTGGGTTCCGCAGTCCAGCCGGGCCGAGAGGTTCTCGCCGGAGACGAACAGCAGATTCTTATAGGTGGAAACGTCACTCTGGGAGGCGGGACAGACGTACGCGTCGGCCAGACTCGGCTTGGCCGGGTTGCTGATATCCCAGATTTGCCATCCGTTGTAGTTGCCCTGTATTGCGTAGTGGCCGTTGAAGGCCAGGTCCGAGTTGGTCACATCCACGAACTGATCCGAGGGCGGAGTCTTGGAGACCACGCGCAAATTCCACACTGCCTCCCCGGCGTCCATCTTCCCGGCCCGAAGCCCCACCCGGGGATCTGGATTCGGGGGGGTGGTGGACTTGCTGTTTGCCGGAGCGGGGCTGCCAGAGCCGGCATTGGAAGTCGAGTGAGAGCACGCGGCCATGGCGGCCACGCCTAGAGCCAGGGTCAGGGAGGCGAAGGTACGGGAGGTCATGGATGTTCCTTATAGAGAAGGGGTCCTGGGCCGCTTACGCGATCAACGGCTGGACAGTTTCAAGGGGAACCGTGACTGGACTGGAGCCCCTCGAGCATGCGCTGCATTCGGGCAATTTCCGTAGTTTGGTCCACGCTCACGTCGTTGGCCAGCTTGAAAGTGGTCTCTTCCCGAGCCGCGCCCTCGGTGCCGAAGAGCTGATTCACCATGGTGACGGCACCCTTGTGGTGCTGAATCATGTAGGTCAGAAATAGCCGGTCGAAGTCGGCGCCCCGGGCCTGGTCCAGCTCCTTCATCTGCGCCTCGGTGAGCATACCAGGCATCAGCATGCCCTGCTGGCCGGTATGGTGCATAGACATCTGCATCGGCTTGCTCGGGTCCGGCACCGGCTGTCCCCGGTCCTTCAACCACCGTTGCATGGTGGCGATCTCGTCCTGCTGGCCGTTGATGATCCGACCAGCCAGCGTCTGAACCGAGGGCCCCGCACCATGGCTCTTTGCCCATCCGGCCATGACCAGCGCCTGAGCGTGGTGAGCAATCATCCCGGTCATGAACTCGACATCGGCCGGCGTATACGGATAACCTTTGGGCTTGGCACTGGCGGCGTGGTTTTCCGGCTGGGGTGCGGCTCCGTTTCCCTGGTTTGTAGCTTTGCTGCATGCGCCCGCGGCAAAGAGCAGAAATGCGGCTGGAACGAAACGCGAGGGTAGGACTCTCATGGGTCTCCTGCTTTGGATGCCTCTAACACGCTGGCGGTTGCTCCGGACAGAGGAGATAGATAGCGGGATGACCGGACCGGTTGGAAGATGAGCACCTCGCCCGGCCGTTCCCGCGATCTGATCGCGAGCCTCGGCCTTATAGCCCACCCCGAGGGCGGCTACTACAGGGAAGTGTACCGATCGCCGGCTTCCGTCAAGCCGTCCGATCGGCGGGAGCCCCGTTCCGCCCTGACAACCATCTTCTTCCTGCTTACCCACGGCCAGTTCAGCCGATGGCACCGGGTGCAGTCGGACGAAGTCTGGCACTTCTACGAGGGGGCCACATTGGACCTGTGGATGACCTCGCCCGAGATCAGCCGGGTGGAGCACCACCGACTCGGCTCGGCGGACGCGGTCCAGCGGCCGGTTCTCGTGGTTCCCGCCGGCTGGTGGCAGGCGGCTCGGTCGTCGGGCGCTTACACCCTCACCGGTTGCACTGTGGGGCCCGGCTTTGACTTCGAGGATTTTGCCCTGGCCGTCGATGACCCTGCGAGCGCTGAGGCCTTCCGCCAGCTCGGCGGGCCGACCGCCGCCCTCCTGTGAGTTCAGCGCCGATACGTCTCCGGCTGATCGGGCTGCCTTACGACAGTAGCTCATCATTTCTCCGGGGCGCGGCCGAGGCACCCGCAGCCATCCGCGCCGCTCTAGAGTCCTCTCATTGGAACAGTTGGTCCGAGCTGGGGCAGGACCTTGCCGCCAACGATGTAATGAGCGACGCCGGAGACGTGCCCCTGTCGGCCGGCCCCTGGGCGCGCGACGAGATCGAGAGCGCCGTGGCGGAGGTGCTCGCCGGCGGGTGGCGGCCACTGGCACTGGGCGGAGACCATTCAGTCACCTATCCGCTGATTCGGGCCATGAGCCGAAGCTATCCTGCCCTCACCATCCTGCATCTCGATGCCCATCCCGACCTGTACGACGAGTTCGAGGGAGACCGATTCTCCCATGCCTGTCCCTTTGCCCGGATCATGGAGGAAGGCCTGGCCTCACGACTGGTGCAGGTTGGCATTCGAACCCTCAACCCGCAGCAGCGAAGGCAAGCCCAGCGCTATGGAGTCGAGCTGATCGACATGCGATCCTGGGAAGCCGGGGTTCGGCCGAGGGTGGAGGGCTCGGTGTATCTCTCGGTTGATCTCGATGTGCTCGACCCGGCCTTTGCCCCCGGTGTGTCCCACCGTGAGCCTGGCGGACTCTCGGTCCGGGATGTGCTTTCGATACTCCAACAGCTGAGCGGAACCCTGGTTGGCGCCGATGTGGTCGAGTACAACCCCAGACAGGATATCGGCGGCGTTACGTCGGTGGTGGCCGCCAAGGTCGTGAAGGAAATCGCGGGGCGAATGCTGGGAGAGGTCGCCGGCCAGGAGAAAGGCCAGGGATGAGCCGCAGGATCATTTCACGACGATGCCGGAGACATCGCACTCGGGGTACTTGAGGTCGAGCTGTTTCAGCCGATGGGCCAGGATGGTTCCAATCAGATGATTGCGGTACCACTTCTTGTTGGCGGGAACGATGTACCACGGGGCCCGCTCAGTTGACGTCTTATTGAGGGCATCCTGGTAGGCCCGCATGTAGTCCTTCCAGAACTTTCGTTCTTCCAGGTCGCCGTGCTGAAACTTCCAGCACTTCTTGGGATCATCGAGCCGCGCCTGGAGCCGCTTCCGCTGTTCTTCAGGACTGATGTGCAGAAAGAACTTCACAATCGTCGTGCCGTTCTCGCAGAGCATTCGCTCGAAGGCAACGATCTGCTCGTACCGCTTCTTCCACTCCGTGGGGGGAACGAGGTTGTGCACCCGGACCACCAGCACGTCCTCGTAGTGGCTGCGGTTGAACACGACTGCCTCGCCCCTGGCAGGCACCTTGGCGTGCACCCGCCAGAGAAAGTCGTGCTCCAGCTCCTCCTCGGAAGGCTTTCGAAACGAGACCACCCGGGTGCCCTGGGGATTGAAGCCCCGCATGACGTGACGGATGGCGCCGTCTTTCCCCGAGGTGTCCATCCCCTGGAGCACCACCAGCAGCTTGTGCTCATGGCCGGCGAACAGCAGCTCCTGCGCCTCCGCGAGTTGCTCCAGGATCCCGGGGAGCTCTTCCTCAGCTTCTTTCTTTCCCTGTTTTACCAAGCCGGTGTCATCCGGATCAAATTCGTCCAGGTCGACTTTTTGCCCCTCTCTCACCAGGTACCGATTCATTGGCGCTCCCAGACGTCTCGGTTAGTCACCGCCGTCGCCACTCCACCGTTCCCTCGTTCCGCCGTTCCGCCGTCCCGCCGTTCCGCCGTTCATCCTACCGCCTGATCTGATATGCCAGCTTCACAAAGAACCCGTCCGTGGTTCGCTCCAGTCGGGACCAGTTGAACTCCTCGTCGCTCTCGAGCGAGCTGCCGTAGCCCAGGAACGCCACTGTGCCAGGTGTGGGCTCGTACGAGGCCAGCAGATCGAGCCGGAAGCCATTGAACTCCGTGGTCGGCTGGGCCACACCGCCGACGAACAGGGAATCGCCGGTGGCCGGATCGATCAGGGTGCTCCGTCGCTCCGATCGGTACTCGCCGATGGCACGAAAGAAGAGTGCCCGGTTCGGTTGATACTCGACCTTGAGCCGGGGGATGGTCGAGCGGGCGAACTCACTCCCGTCCAGCCGATAGAGCCGCAGGACTGTGGCCAGAGCGGCAACCCGGATGGTGGTGGTGGGACGGAGATCGAGGGCTCCCCGGAGCTGCCAGCCGGTACCAGTGGTGCCTTCCTCGAAGATGGCACTATGCCCACTGCCGTATGTGAGCTCGGCTCCGAGCTTCCGCCAGGTGGGGGTGGTCACCTTGATCTGGCCGGTGAGCCCGGAGAAGTCCTCCGGGAAGTACGCCGGGCCACCCGGGCTGCCGACAGTGTAATCGGCAAAGCTCGAATCCTGGAAGTCGACGAAGTTCCGTTCTCCGTGCCCGTTCAGCTCCCAACCCCCTCGTAACCGGAATGTGGCGTCGACCTGCTCCCGCCCTTCGATGGCAGGCTCGAAGCCGAACTGGTCGTAGGCCCAGATCCGCTCCGGTCCGAAGAAGACCGTGAGATTCTCCAGCAGCTCGCGGGGAGCGCCGTACCAGGTGAAGCGATTGAAGGCGTGGCCGGTGACCACATTGCTCCGGAGCCGATTCACGAAGCCGGCCTGGGCATCGAACCCTTCGCCCTGCCCGTTCAGCAGATAGTTGAAGCCCCAGGATCGGCCGGTCCGGTCGAACTCAGCTTGCCAGATGGGAGCGTCCACCGAGGAGTCTCCGGTGCTGGTCCAGGACCGGCCATACTGAAACTGGGTGTAGTACAGTCCCCAGACATAACGGAAGTCGCCGGCAAGCACCCGGTTGTGGTTGTCGGTCTGATCCCGGTTGGTAAAGGTCACTCCGGCTATGGAATTGCGCCCGAAGTCGCGGCGCAGCCGAGTGATGTTGAACCAGGCGTCGGAAGCATCGGTTTGATCCACGGCGGTAAGGTGGGCCATGCCCAGCTGACCGAACTTGCCGGTGAACTTGGCGCCGGCCTTCGGGTTCACGATCCGCCTGGTGTAGACCAGTGTCTGAGGAGACCCGAACAGCTCGATCCCTTCCAGGAAGAACGGCCGCTTCTCCGGAAAGAAGAGGGCAAACCGCTCGTTTACGGTGACCTGACCCTCATCACTCTCCACCTGGCTGAAATCCGGGTTCATGGTGGCGTCGAGTGCGTAGCTGCTGAAGCCGAGCCGGAGGTTGAGGCCGGCATCGGGATTGACGTCTTCCCGCACGAATTCGCCGCTCACCCCATCGCGAGCTCCCGCCGCGGTGGCGGTCACGAACGGCTGCGCCTCCACCGTCACCCCATGATGCATGTCGTGGAGTCCGCTCAACGCGCCTTCCTGTCCCAGAAAGCTGGCGTTGGCCCGGCGCACGTCGGTCCAGGTGTTGGTGTAGCCGGTGCGCTGTACCACGCGGGTGACATTGAAGCCCCAGCTCTGAGGGTTGGTTCCCGGGTAGCGCAGGCTCTTGAATGGAATCCGGATTTCCACCTCAAAGCCTCGATCGGTGATCCGGCCCTTGGAGTCCCAGGTGAAATCGGGGTTCTTGTCGGTGCTGCCCGGAATGAGACTGCTCACCTGCCCTGCCCCCTCGCTCCGCACTCCGTCCGTTTGCACTCCGAGCGGGTTTACGCCGAAGAAGAAGGCCCGCCGACGGTCGTGAAAGGTGTCCAGATCGAGGACCACGGAATCTTCGTTGTCGATGTTGTCCCGGTCAGCCACGGTGGCCCGGATGCCACCAGGATTGTCGTCGTAGGCGATGATACCGAAGTAGATCGCGTCCGGCGCATACCACACCAGCACTTCGGTCTGTTCCTCGGCCGGCCGGCCATCCACCGGTTGATATTGCCAGAACCCGGTGAGCCGGGTGGCTCGCGACCATACCGGCTCATCCAGCTTGCCGTCGATCTGGGCCGAGCTCTCCAGCCGGGGAATCTCCGCTGTCGGCGAGCCCTTGCCCATCACCGTCGGGGCGGAGCCTGGGCCGGGAGCCTGGATCAGCAGCAGGAGCGCGAGCACCATGGAGCGGTGGGTCGACGCTCACACGGCTGAGCTGGTCGCGGCCGGCGTCCCCCAATACCGCCGGAGCGAGCTGATGATCACGGGCAAACCGCGGAACACGCAGAAGACCACCGCCAGCCACGCTGTCACTCGGAGCACCCGCATCATCCAGGGAACCTCCTGAGGCAACCCGCTGTCCGCACTGAATCCGCTGAATGCCTGTGCCAGCGCCAGCCCACAGAAAGTTACGACCTTGGTGACGGCGTACCCGGTCCGCATGATGGGCGAGCCTACCAGAAAGCGCCCCAAGGGGGTCCGATGTTGCGCGAAGGGTGCCGTTCCCTGCCCCACTCCTATGCTGCGCAGAGCATCGGTCAGTGTGGTGCGGGCTATGATGATCAGTGGTATCGCCAGCGGGATCATTCCGAGATCGGCAAAGCAGACCCATAGCACCAGCTCGTAGGTCCGGTCCGCCGCTATGTCGAGCACGCTGCCGAACAAGCTGCTCTGCCCGGTCTTGCGGGCCACGATCCCGTCCACCGTGTCAAGCATGAGTCCGACGAAGAGCAAACCGACGCCGGTCAGCCGGGCCAGGGGAGAGCCGAAGTAGAGGAGCAGGATGTTGACCAGCAACAGCGGAAAGCGCGACAGCGTGATCCAGTTGGCCAGCATGGTTATCTCCGGGTACTCCTTTCTGCCGGCACGTAGGAGCCATGCTCGAGGTCTTCCAGCACATTCGGCCTGGAGGGGCGCCAGCCCAGCAGGGTTTCCGCCTTCTTGCCCGAGGCCTGCTGATCCAGCACCATAGCATCGGCGGAGGGGCCGAGCTGGCCTCGCGCTTGTTCCAGCGGCCATGCCGTGGTCTTGCCGCCGGTGCCGACACCTCGGCTCGCCGCGGCGGCTACTTCTGCCACCCGGAAGGACGGTCCACTGACCCCGAGCAGCAGGGTGCCGGCAGGCGCCTTCTCCAGCGCCAGGAGGTACAGCTCCGCCAGATCGTCCACGTGGACGAAGGGCCAGCGATTCTCTCCGGTACCAACGTACCGCGCGGCACCTTCCTTCTGCGCCGACTCGACGAACCCGGCCGGAATGCCTCCGCCCCGGCCATACACGATGGCGGGGCGGATCACCACACTGCGGATGCCGCGGCCCGCAGCCTGAAGCACCCGATCCTCCACCGCCTGTCTCCAGCTCACGATCTGAGCCGGGTTGGGCGGCGAGGTCTCGTCCACCACTTTGCCGCCGGTATCACCGTGAGACCAGATGCCGCTGGTGTAGATGAAAGGCTTGTTGCTGCCTGACAGCGCATCGAGAATGGTGTCGATCGCCGGGCCATCGATGGAAGGATCGTAGGTGGTCGCCAGGCTGATCACGCCGTCGGCCTCGCGGGCGGCGGCGGTTATGCTTCGAGGATCGCTGAAATCGCCGCGCACTGCGCGGATACCAGTAGCGGCGAGCCTGCCGGCAGAAGCATCGCTCCGCGCCAGAGCGCTCACTTCATGGCCGGTCGCCCGAAGCCGCTCAGTCACGGCGCTGCCGATGTACCCAGTGGCGCCGGTCAAAAATACCTTCATACTTGCTATCCTCAGGTAAGGGACAAAACGTTTGACTGAATCCTATAGTACACCCAACCAACTGGCGCGGGCTTCCGGTTCCACCGCAGACACCGGCATCCGGATTCGTCATGCCCGGCCCGACGACGCGCGAGGCTGGGCCACTTTGCGCCACGCGCTCTGGCCCGACCAGCCTCTCCAGGAGTTGGTGGAAGAAGCGGAGACGTTCTTCAGCACCGACGACGCCCGGCTCGCGTCCGTGCTGCTGGCTGAGAAGGCTGGCGCGGGCCTGGTCGGATTCGCCGAGCTCTCACTCCGCCCCTATGCCGAGGATTGTCGCACCAGCCCGGTGGCGTTCCTCGAGGGCTGGTACGTGACGCCCTCCATGCGGCGGCAGGGTGTCGGGCGAGCCCTGGTGCGCGCTGCGGAGGAGTGGGGACGCGCACAGGGGTGCCGGGAATTTGGATCCGACACACAGTTCGACAACAGCGCCAGCATTGCAGCGCACCTCGCGCTCGGCTTCGACGATGCCGGCGCCCTGCGCTCCTTCCGGAAAGATCTGTAGAGGAGAGATCCCATGCCGCCTGTTCCTCATCCCAAACGGTTTGGCGTGCTCGGCTCAGGCGAGGTGGGCCAGGCGCTGGCCAAGGGGCTTGCCGCCAACGGCTACGAGGCACGGATCGGAACCCGCTCGCCGGGCAAGCTGGCCAAATTCTCCCGCAGCACCGGGATCGAAGAAGGTACCTTTTCCTCGGTAGCCGCCTGGGGAGAGGCTGTGGTGCTGGCCGTGCTGGGGACCGCCGCGCTGGAGGCAATCGATCTTGCCGGCCCCGACAATCTTGATGGCAAGCTGGTGATCGACACCACCAACCCCATCAGCAATGACCCGCCGGTCGACGGTGTGCTGCGCTATTTCACCGGACCCAACGAGTCGCTGATGGAGCGGCTGCAGGCGGCGCACCCCCGCATTGCGTTCGTCAAGGCGTTCAATAGCGTGGGCAGCGATCTCATGGTGCACCCGCTTTTGTCTGGCGGTCCGCCCACCATGTTTTTCTGCGGCAACGATAGCGGAGCCAAAGCCATTGTGGCCCGGCTGCTGGAGAACCTGGGCTGGGAGGGCGCGGACATGGGCAGTGTGATCGCGGCTCGAGCCCTGGAGCCGCTGGCCCAGCTCTGGTGTATTCCTGGTTTTCGGGAGAACGACTGGAACCACGCCTTCCGGCTGCTCCGGGTCTGAAGGGGGTCCTCACCCAGCTGACACTTATTGGAGGAGATATGTGCAGGAACATCAAGCGTCTGAGACATCCCGATCATCCTCCTACCGACGAGGAGCTGCACAACGCTGCGTTGCAGTTCGTGCGCAAAATCAGCGGTTTCCAGGCACCCTCGCAGGCCAACCAGGATGCTTTCGACCGGGCAGTACATGACGTCGCCGCGGTCTCCCGCGCGCTGTTCGATAATATTCGGGTACGCGGACGCCCCTACGCCGAGTCGGCATGATCAGCCGGATCTGGAGAGGATGGACCACGCCCCGCAACGCGGACGCCTACGAAGTGCTGCTCAGGGCGGAGATTTTCACCGGGATCATCGACCGGCGGATAACCGGATTTCGGGGGATTGACCTTCTGCGCCGGGAGGTGGAGGAAGGCGTGGAGTTCGTCACCATAATGTGGTTCGACTCGCTGCTGGCGGTGCAAACCTTTGCCGGCGAGGATTACGAGCAAGCCGTGGTTCCACCCAAGGCTCGCCAGCTGCTGATCCGCTTCGACGAACGCTCGGCCCATTACGAGGTGGTCGAGCGGCGCGAGCCCGGCAATGGCCATGCGGCCTGACTCTCCAGCAGGAGATTGCGACATGCGTATCGCACCACCGTTGGCTGGTCTCGCGGCATTGCTGCTCCTGACAACTCCGCAGTCCGCCGTGTCAGCCCAGACCCAAGGTTCCCGCTATATCAATCCGCCGAGTCTCACCAAGCCCAACGGCTATACCCACGTCGTGGTTGCCCCCGACAATCGCACCGTATACGTAGCCGGACAGGTGGCATTCGACAGCACCGGGCAGCTGGTTGGTGCCGGCGACTTCAAGGCCCAGGCCGAGCGGGTTTACGAGAATCTGCGTCGGGCGTTGACCAGCGTCGGCGGGTCGCTGGACGACGTGGTGAAGACCACCACGTTCATCACCGACATCAAGAACCTGCCGGCTTTGCGCGAAGTCCGAGCCCGGGTCTCACGTTCCGGCCGTCCGCCGGCCAACACGCTGGTGGTGGTCTCCAGCCTCGCCCGCCCCGAGCTGATGATCGAGGTCGAAGCCGTTGCCGTGCTGAGTCAGAGTGTGCGCTTTGCGCAGTGATGCCGGGCTCGACGTGATTCTCCGCCGGTTCGAGCAGCCCGACGAAGTCCGCGAGATGAGCAAAGGCCGGTTCGAGATCGTGCGGATGAACGGGATGAGCATTGGGCGGGCCACCTACCAGCCGGGATGGAAATGGTCGGAGCATGTGGGCCCGGTCACCGGCTCGAGTCGCTGCCGGGTGGAGCATCTGGGATTGGTGATATCCGGAGTGGCTACCGTCGCGTTCGAAGACCGAGTGGTGGAGATGCACGCCGGCGACCTCTTCTACGTTCCGCCGGTTCCGCATGACAGCTGGGTGGTGGGCGATCAGCCCTGCATCTCGCTCCATTTCCTCGGCGCGGACCAGTACGCGCGGTGACTGGCCCAGCTCTGTTTTCATGAACTCCTGAACTCTGGAGGTTGGGGTGCCTCGCCTGTCGCGCCGAGCCATTCTGGCTCTGAGTTTCATCATCGGTCTTGCCCTCTGGCTGATCCCGGCCGGCTTTCTTCACCAATCCGAGCCCTGGGACGGCAACAGTCCTGCGTACCCGCTGGCCCTGCTGGGAAGCGGACTCCTCCTCGGCTTTCTCGCTCCGGGCCGACCGGGAGCCATCGTCGCAGGCATGTTTCTGGGTCAGCTCGCCGTTCTGCTCTGGCGGGTGATCTCCAGTCCGGAGAACAGCGAGCTATGGCTGGTGGGAGTTGTCATGCTGGGGGGCTACACCTTCGTGGCCGCCGGACTGGGCGCGCTCATTGGCGGAGTGGTGCGCCGCCGGACGGGCCCCGAGCTTCCCGCAGAGCGGCGGGTATCCGATCGGAGAGTTTGATCATGCTGACAGCAGGTTTATCCAACTCATCTACACCAGGATTCATTGTGCGCCCACTTTTCGTTCTGATGGCTTTAGCCGTGACCACCAGGCTGTTGCAGGCGCAGTCCTCGCTCTCCCCGGATCAGCTCGCCGACTGGCAGCGGAACCGCACCACCGTGCTGGCGTACATCGATGCCATGCCCGATTCCGCCACCGGATTCAGGCCTACTCCAGGGGTCCGCAGCTTCGCCGAGCAGTTCGACCACATCGTGACCACAAACCTGGAGGTCGCGGCGATCGCGCTGCGAGGGCTGAAGAGTGCGCCCGCGCTGGGCGACAGCTCGGCCTATCTCCACGACAAGGCCGCCCTCCGGAAATACGCCGCTGCAACCTATGACTATCTGCTGAAAGCGCTGCAGGAGGCCAAGCCGGCGCAGCTCAGCAAGCGCGTGGCGATCTACGGCCAGCCACCCCAGCCGGCGAGTCGCCTAGCCATGCTTTCGTACGAGCACGCAGTTTGGACCCTGGGACAGGTCGTGCCCTATCTCCGGCTGAACGGAGTGAAGCCGCCCGAATACCGCATGCCGTTCTGATCGATGGCGAAGATCCATATCGCGGCATCACTCGCCCTGTTGATCTTTCCCTCCGTGGTACGGGCTCAGGGCGCCCCGCCGGCCTATCACTGCCGCTTTGTGCCGGTGCCGGTGCGAGACGGGATCCATCTCAACACCAGCGTATGCCAGCCGGATGCGCCGCAGGGTCCATTGCCGTTTCTGCTCACCCGCACGCCATACGGCATCGAGGGTGACACCGTAGTGCCGGAGAGCTATCGGTTCTTTGCTGCCGACGGCTACATCTTCGTGTCTCAGGATATCCGCGGCAGGTACAAGAGCGAGGGACAGTTCATCATGAATCGCCCGTTGCACGATCCGGGCGATCCCACAGGCGTAGACGAGAGCACCGATACCTACGATACGGTCCAGTGGCTCCTGGCTAATGTTCCGGGAAACAACGGGCGAGTCGGCGTCCTCGGCGTCTCCTATCCGGGTTTTCTGGCGACAATGGCCGGGATCAATCCGCATCCGGCGGTGAAGGCCATATCACCTCAGGCCCCGATGACCGACACCTGGATGGGAGACGACTTCTTTCATCAAGGTGCGTTCCGGTTGTCCTACGGATTCGAGTACGCCGGCTCGATGGAGCTGAGCACCGATTCTCCGCTTTCCGGCGACTTGGGCATAGCCTCATGGGACACCTACGACTGGTACGCCCGTCTGGGCTCGCTGGCCAACGTGGACCGATTGTACTTCCATGGAAAAGTTCCCACCTGGCAAGCCTTCGTGGCGCATCCGGCTTACGATCGCTTCTGGCAGCAGCGGGCAGTGCAGCGGATCCTCAAGGTTCCGCAGGTCCCCACGCTCACCGTGGGCGGCTGGTGGGATCAGGAAGACCGGTACGGCCCGTTGGCGACCTATGCCGCGCTCGAGCGGGGCGACAGCGGCAAGCGCAACTTTCTGGTGATGGGGCCCTGGAATCACGGTGGGTGGCGCCGTCCAGCCAACCTCATGCGAATTGTCGATCCTGGCACCTATGAGGCTTACCTCCGCGATGTTGAGGCACCGTGGTTCGCGCATTACTTGAGGGACCGCAAGGCCCCTGAACAGCCCGAGGCAATGCTCTACGACGCCGGAGCTCGCCGCTGGCGTGCATACGATAGCTGGCCGCCTAAGGCAGGCACGCCCCGAAAGCTGTACCTCCACGGAGGCGGCGCTCTCACCTTCGATCCACCGCGAGCCGGAGAGGCAGCATACGACCAGTATGTTTCGGATCCGGCTCACCCGGTGCCCTATCGCTCCCGGCCGGTGGAGCGCACCTACGACGCGCGCGGCAGCCGCTGGAAGTTCTGGGAAACTGAGGACCAGCGATTTGTGGACGGCCGGCCTGATGTCGTGAAGTGGGTGTCCGCGCCGCTGGAGGAAGACCTGACGGTCGCGGGAAACATCAAAGCCCGCATTGTGGCCTCGACCACCGGACGCGACGCCGACTGGGTGGTGAAGCTGATCGACGTCCTCCCCGACAGCGTTCCGGAGAACTGGTCCTGGGGCGGGTACGAGCTCATGGTTGCCCACGAGATCATGCGCGGCCGCTACCGCCGGAGCTTCAGCGCCCCCGAGCCGTTGGCTCCAAACTCGCCGCTGGAGTTCACCGTGGATCTGCATCAGCAGAGCTACACCTTCCAGCGAGGACACCGGATCATGGTTCAGATCCAGAGCAGCTGGTTTCCGCTCTACGACCGGAACCCGCAGACCTGGGTGCCCAACATCTTCAAGGCCAGGCCGAGTGACTTCCGGGCCCAGACCCATCGCGTCTGGCACACGCCCAAACTCGCCTCTCGGATAGAGCTGACTGTTCAACCCTGACCGCGGGGGGACCATGCCGGACCAGCCGCTTGCTCACGCGCCCGGCGTTGAGCGCGCCGCTCGCGAACTGTACGAGGAGCTTCTGCGCTGCTGGAACGAGCGAAACGCCGGTGAGTTCGCCCGGCGCTTCAGCCGGACCGGCAACATGGTGGGCTTCGACGGAAGTCCGGTCGACGGGCAGGAGAATATCGAGGAGCACCTGACCGAGGTGTTTCGGAGCCACCCTACTGCTGCCTACATCGGGAAGGTCCGCGGCGTTCGTCTGCTGTCTCCCGGCGTAGTGCTCCTGCGAGCCGTTGCCGGGATGGTGCCGCCGGGCAAGTCAGACCTGAACCCTGCGGTCAATACCATCCACACGCTGGTCGCCGCATCCGAGGGCAGCCGCTGGAGAGTGGAGCTGTTTCAGAGCACACCGGCAGCATTCCACGGCCGGCCCGCCGCGGTCGACGCGCTGACCGCGGAGCTCCGCCAGGAGTTGGAGCAGCATCAGCTCCGCCAGTAACAGAGGCGGAGTTGCCGGACTTTCGAGTGGTGCCGGCGCCGGGCGGGTTTGCGGCCGCCTAGCGGGTGCGGCTCCAGCGGTCCCGGAGACAGCCCAGGAATGAGTCGCAGCGGGCCGGCTCGTTCGAGGCCACGGCCGCGCTGTCGACCGGGAGATCCGGCGGCAGCGCATCCAGGCGAGCGGCCACGTCTTCCGGTTCCTGGCCGGACTGGTTGGACAGCCTGGCGCCGGCAACCAGAATCTCCCCGCGGAGGCGAGACGCCGTCCGCATCACTCGAGCCGGATATTTCTGACACCGGGGCGTGTTGCGGCCGCGGACGCATCCGTTGTATCGCCGAAGGGCGGTCTCGAGCGACTTAGTGCGCCGCAGGTGCATCTGCAGCAGCCGAGCCCCATGACAGATATTGGCCTCCACATTCAGGAGGTCACCCGAGAGACAGCGATAATTTCCCACGTGCATCGGCATCACCTGCATCAGGCCGATGGCGCCCTCGCTGCTCACCGCGCTGGTATCAAAGGACGCGTTCTCGATCAGGAGCACGGCCGCAAGCACGCTGGGGCTGATGTGGGCTCGGCCGGCTTCATACACCACGGCCGAGGCCACCCGGTCTGCCAGCTCGGGGTTACGTATCCGACGCGCCAGGGCCGCCGCCAGCGGGCGCTCTGCCAGCTGCCTGGTCACCGCCGATTCCATGGCCGCGCTGTCCCTGGCGGTGCGCGGGCGAGCCGGCGCGGACACGCGAGGCACGGGAGTGCTCATCTTGGGAGCGCTCCGCTTACGAGTGCTCGATTTGGGAGCACTCGACATGGGAGCGCTCGGCTTGTGAGCACTCGCCTGCGGGACAGTGGCCGGCACCCGCGCGGGCATAAGCCCGGGCGTGGCGAACGATGCAGGCGTTCCAGGACCGGTAGAGGCGCACGCGGACAGGAGGGTCACTGCCGCAAGTCCATACGATTTCAGCGCCTTGCCACGACAAAGTGCGGGGAACATGGCGCTCCTCTCGATGACGTGACGGCAGTATGGCCCGTGCCAGAGGAGCGCTCAAGTGTTAGAAAGTTGGTCGCGACGAGATTTGGGACACTCAGAATCGGTCATTCGGTGGGGCCGGCCTCGGAAGTGACGGCGGCACCGTCACGATCGGATCGCAGTCGAGCCGGTGCACCGACTGGCACTCGGGGGGTTCGTTACAAAGGAGGTACAAATGCTGCGAAAGAGCTGGGTTCTGGCTGGGATGCTCCTGATCTCCTGCGGAGGAGACGACAGCTTCAACCCGACGCCTCAAACCGTGGCCGGAACTTATCAACTCACCACGCTCAAAGAGACGCAGAACGGGATCACTCTCGATCACCTCGCTCTGGGCGTTACGGCGGAGCTCATACTGGCGGCCGAAGGCAGCGCCACGGGGCACCTCTTCGCTCCCCACGGCGAGGAAGATGGGAGCAATCTCGACACCGATGTAACCGGACACTGGAGCCTGAGCGGCACCACGGTCACCTTGAGTCTGGACCAGGACCTCTTGTTCAACGGCCTTACCCTTACCGCCGAGCCCAATCAGCTTCGGGGCAACCAGACAGTAGCGGGGAACATTGCGGTCGAGATCGTCTTCACCCGAACCGACTGAGCGACTTCCTGTGCAACGAACCATTCTCGGGCTGCACCATGTGACCGCCACGGTAAACCAGGCCCAGCCTGATCTCGACTTCTACCGAGGCGCGCTCGGTCTTCGGTTGGTGAAGAAGACAGTGAACTTCGATAATCCCAACGTCTACCACTTCTATTATGGAGACGAGCGGGGCATGCCGGGGACCATATGGACCACATTTCCCTACGGCGGCTGGGGCGTGGCGCCCGGCCGGCACGGCGCCGGCCAGATTACCACTACCTCCTTTTCGGTACCGGCAGGATCGCTTTCCAGTTGGGCGCTTCGATTGCGGGACAATGGCGTGTCCTTTCAGGAGGACAGCGATGGCGGGGGAAATGCGATCGTAGCCAGCGATCCTTCCGGACTTCAGGTGCGCCTGATCGAGGCGAGGAACGACTCTCGAACCCCGTGGACCGGGAGCGGCCTTTCCGCGGACATGGCCATTCGAGGCCTCCACAGCGTGACGCTTACGGTGACGGACCCGGGACCGAGCGTGAGCTTTGCCCGGGAGCTGCTCGGCTTCGAGGTCGTAGATGAAGCGCAGGGCCTGCTGCGTATGGCGGTGAACGGGGATCTGCCGGGTCACGCTCTGGAGCTGAGGTATGGTGCTGACGCTCCTCCCGCACGCAATGGTCTGGGCACGGTGCACCATGTTGCCCTGGCGATTGCCGATGAAGACGAACAGCGGCAACTCCGCCAGGAGCTGATCGCTCGAGGAATTTCTGTTACCGATGTGCTGGACCGGCAGTATTTCCGTTCGATCTACTTCCGCGAGCCCGGAGGGGTCCTCTACGAGGCAGCTACGGTGGCGCCCGGATTCACCGTGGACGAGCCGCTCGCGGCGTTGGGGCAGGCGCTCAAGCTGCCTCCCTGGGAAGAAAGGAATCGCGCGACAATCGAGAGCAATCTGGCGGTTATTGACCCAGCTCGGCGTTGATTCTGGCAACCGTCTCGTGAGCGACCCGTTGCAACATGATGACGGTACCACCCGAAACCGGCAGGGTCTGACCCTGCACCACGGCCTGCGCCGGAAGGCGCCGGGCGTCGTGCCCGGTAATTCCTTCGTATACCACCAGGGCAGCGAGGTACGTCCCCAGCGGCGACGGGTGAAAACCATCGGGACCGTAGAGCGGTAACGCCGGATCCTCCACCCAGGCTGCACGCCAGGCTTCCCCCGCCGGGAAGCAGCGCCCGTCCACCGCGCGAGCCGTGTCCAGACAGGATTGCAGGACGCCATCGAACACCGCGCGATCAGGGGCCGCGGGCCAGGCCATCAACTGCGCCGTGCGCCCTCCGGCGGCGCGCACATCAGGGTCGAGCAGCTTCGCGGCCAGAATCAGGGTATCGCGACCTATGCCCTGGCTGGTGGGCCCTTGCTGCAGCACCACGACGTCCCAGGCGCCCTGACGCACCACCTCGACCGCATCGCTCCCGCCGTACACGTGATCGATCACGGCAAAATTGGGCCGGGTGACGGCTTCGGTGAAAATGGTGTCGTTCACCGAGGCGGCGAGCCGCGCCACCGTACCGGGAAGATCATTGGTTGCCGTGAGGCTGTTGCCGATGAACAGCACGCGATAGCCGCCGCCGGGCCCGGGTGCTGCCGGAGGGTTCCCGCCGGCGCAGGCGGTGAGCAATGTCAGAGCTATGACGCAGCGTGCGAGCATGAGCGGGGTCGCGGTGTTTCCATCGGGGACGAGAACGGGCTGCCGCAAGACACACGAAACCTGCCGCCCTCGCGGTCCGTCGTCGCCAGGAAAGGAGATCCGACCCATGAGCCCTGCTCCGTTCTTGTCCCTCACGTTCCTCACGTTCCTCACGTTGGCTGCGCCCACCTCGCCCTTGGCTCGGGTGGCTCCGCCGACCTCGCCTTCGGCTCGGTTCCCCACGTTCCCCGACCCTCCCGTCATGTTCCGCGGAACGCCGGAGCACACC
This sequence comes from Gemmatimonadales bacterium, assembly GCA_036378855.1. Taxonomy (GTDB): domain Bacteria; phylum Gemmatimonadota; class Gemmatimonadetes; order Gemmatimonadales; family GWC2-71-9; genus CAVVWJ01. The sequence goes on from DASUVR010000417.1 coordinate 21,709, forward strand.
GGCTACTCCGATGCGGCTTTCTTCTCGGGACAAGGCGGCGTGCGGTGGGAAGTGCCCACCGGTGGCGCGGTGCGCTCGTCTCCTGCCGTCACCCGAAACCGGGTCTTCGTGGGAAGCGGCGATGGATTCCTGTATGCCATCGATCGCGCGAGTGGGCGCGTCGTCTGGCGCTACCCCGCGGGGGCGCGTGTGGATGCTTCGCCCGCAGTAGCCCAGCGGCTGGTTGTTGGAGCGACCATCGGCGGGCGGATCTTCGCCTTGAGTGAAACGAGCGGCCAGCCTCGCTGGTCGTTCACCACCGGGTCACTGCTTCCACCGAATACCTCGCCCGCCGGTGGTTGGGATCTCTGGGCTTCATCGCCGACTGTAGTGGGCTCACGGGTGCTCATCGGCGGCGGCGACGGCAAGCTCTACTGTCTCGATCTTCAAAGCGGCCAGCGCCTCTGGCAAGTCCGCACCGGTGGCCGGGTCCGGGCAACGCCGGCAGTACAGAACGGGTTGGTGGTCGTGGGCTCCTGGGACGGGCGGGTGTATGCCTATGACCTCGAGACCGGAAAGGAGCGCTGGGTCCACCGCACCGTCGGCGACACTCTCGACTCCCATAAGTTCGGTTTCGATCGGCGGGCGATTCAAAGCTCGGCCGCCTTCGGACATGGAATGGTCTTCGTCGGGTCACGCGACGGGGCCATCTACGGGCTGGACGCGGCAACCGGCGCCCGGCGCTGGCGGGTGAGCCACCACGGATCGTGGGTGATCGGATCGCCTGCGGTCCACGCTGACAAGGTGTTCGTAGGCTCCTCCGACGGCCATTTCGTACAGGCCCTCGAGCCCGAGACCGGACGAGAGCTCTGGCACCGCGAGACCGGCGCGAACATCCTGGCATCCCCGCTGGTCGTCGGCAACTCGCTGCTCATTGCCACCGCCCGAACCGATGCATCCGTGGGAGATCTGCTGGCGCTGAACCCGGACGACGGAACCACGCGCTGGCAGCTCCGGCTGGATGAAGCCTCCTATTCCTCGCCCGTCGCATTTGACGGTGAGCTCTACCTGGGAACGGAAGCCGGGACCGTGCTCGCGGTGCACCAGGTGAGCCCGGTGACTCCCCGGCTGGCCGTGTTCTACGATTCCTCGCTCACCGGCGATGCTGCCACTCCGGGTGGACGATTGGCGGCCGAGTACTTCAGGGAACTGGGCTACGCCGTACTGACCAGCGATTCGCTTGCGGCGTTCTTTCGTGATCGGATCGGCGACGGCATTCCCAGCGCGGTTATCTTCGCCATGGATATTCTTCCATCCAGCGTGGCGCCGGTGTTGGCCGATACCGTTCTCCTCAGCCGCTATCTCCAAGCCGGAGGCAAGATCGTCTCCTTCAGTGCTCCGCTCGGCTCCGTGGTACGTGACTCGACCGGGAAAGTTCTGGGCGAGGATCCCAAGCGCATGGAGCAGCTGCTCGGCATCCCTGCGGGAGCACTCGACTACGACGAAGACCTCGCCGCGCCCACGCCGGCCGGCCGAAACTGGGGAGTAAACCTCCGTCTGAGGGGAGATTATCCGATGAGCCCTGAAGCAGTCACCCACGTCCTCGCTGCCAATCCAAACGGCAGAGCCACTGCGTGGGTGAAGGACTACGGGAAAAGGCGTCCCGGCTCCGGCTACGTGCAGCTGTGGGGCTTCGGCGCGTCGGTCGAGCGGCTGCCGCTGATCCGCGCCGTTGCTGAGTACGGGCTTTTACGGGCAGTCCAATGACCTCAGCCATTCGTTCGCTCATCTCCGCCGTGCTGGTAGCGCTGGGGTTGTCGCTGGGAGGATGGTTCATTGGGGAGGGATTTGCCCGGGGACGGGCTTCCGATCGATTCGTCGAAGTGAAGGGTCTGGCCGAGCGCGAGGTCACCGCCGATCTGGCGCTCTGGCCATTGCGGTACGTGAGCACGGGGAACGACCTCACGGCAGCACAGGCCCAGATCACCCGCAATACCCGGCAAGTCTTTGCCTTCCTCAGCCGGAACGGGATCGATACCACCGCAGTGCAGCTGCAGGCGCTGGAGGTCTCCGATGCCTTTGCCAACCGATTCCCGGGTGAGCGGGCCGGCCCTCGCTATGTCATCCAGCAAACCGTCATGGTCCGATCGGGAAAACCGGACGTGGTGCTGGCCGCGAGCCAGCGCGTCAGTGAGCTGGTCGGCGCCGGAGTGGTCTTGTCATCCAGTGGAGAGTACGGGATCGGTGGTCCCACCTTCATCTTCACCCGGCTCAACCAGCTCAAACCTTCGATGGTCAAGGAAGCCACTGCCAACGCCCGGGCTGCCGCCGAACAATTTGCCGCGGACTCCCGCAGCGATTTGGGCAGCATTCGGCAGGCCAGCCAGGGAATTTTCGTCATCCTGCCCAGGGATCAAGCCCCGGGAGTGAACGAGGGCGCTCAGCTACAAAAAATTGTCCGGGTAGTCTCCACCGTGCAGTATTTCCTCCGGTGAGTAGGCAGTTTGGCCCACTCCCCGGGCAGTTGACGTAAAACCAATTCGGTGACAGTATGCCACGGGGACGCGAGGTTCGTGGGCGTCCCTTCGGCAGACTTCTGCGTCTGAGCCGCCCTTTGCCCAATTCTGCGTGTTCCATCATCACCTTCACTTTTCCGATGCCCGAAGGGAGTGCTCGGAGTATCAGGTATGCCGGCCGCTGAACCAATGAACGGAGGGAGGAATACTCTCATGACCCTGTGTTCACGTTTCGCTCATCTCGTTTCCGCACTCGCTCTCCCCCTTCTCTTCCCCATCGCTGTGTCAGCCCAGCAGCCCGCACCTACCGGGAGCATTGCCGGGCGGGTGATGGATGAGAACGGGACCGGCGTTGCGAATGCGCAGATTTACATCGACCGCCCCGCCCTCGGCACTCAAAGCCGGGCGGATGGCGGCTTCACCCTGACCCGGGTTCCTGCCGGTAGCTACACGCTGCGAGCCCGGCTGCTCGGCTTCACGCCGGAATCAACCAGCGTCACGGTGTCGGCCAATGCCCAGGCCACCGCCGACTTCACTCTACGGCACGACCCGCTCCAGCTGCAAACCCTGGTCGTGACCGGAACCCAGACGCCGCGGATGAATCTGGACGCCAGTGTCGCAGTGACTACGTTGACTGCTACCGAGATCCAGGCCTCGTCGCCGCGAAGCACCACGGAAATGCTCCGGTATGTGCCCGGTTTCACCCGGGTCGAGAGTTCGGGCGGGGAAGTCAATGAGAACTACACCATACGCGGCATTCTGGGCGTCGAGTACGTGAACTTCCTGGAGGATGGGCTGCCGGTTTATCCCACCATGCACACCTTCTTCATGAATGCGGACAACCTGTTTCGCTTCGATGAGAACGTCGAGCGGATGGAGGTAGTTCGGGGTGGCGCGTCTGCTCTGTTCGGGTCCAACACTCCGGGCGCCATGATAAACTTGATCAACAAGAGCGGCGGCGACGTGTTCGACGGCACCTTGCGCGCAACGGCCGCCACTGAGGCGCTTGCTCGTTTCGACCTCAACGCCAATGGGCCGCTGGGCGACGACTGGCGGTTTAACGTTGGCGGCTTCTACCGCTACGATCACGGGGTACGCGACCCGGGATTTCCCGGGATCCGGGGCGGGCAATTCAAAGGCAGCGTTACCCGACTCCTTTCGAACGGGTATGTGCGGTTATCAGCCAAGGTCATCGACGACCGCAACCAGTTCATTCTTGGCCTGCCCTTCGTGAACCCGGACGACCCCCAATACGTCCAGGGGTTCAGCGACTACGGATCGTTCAACAGCCCTGAGGCCATCGACCTACGGGTGCCCACCCCGACCGGCGACCTGAGTCTGCCGCTCGACAATGGGCTCCGCACTCAAGGGCAGTGGTACACGGCCGATGTCGGGATTGATGCGACCGAAGACTGGCACGTCCAGAACACGGCCCAGTGGATGCAGAACAAGCAGGAATGGAATGCTCTGGTACCATCCAATGCCGTCCCCGCGTCAGATTTTGCGACCGCGAGCAAGGGCCAGGGTGGGCTGGGTCTCCCGGCGGGTACCGCTCTGACGCTGTACTATACCAACGTGTTCGATCCGACGGGTAAAATCCATCAGCCATTCAGCACCCCGAACGGCTTGGTGGCTCCGGGCCAGCTCATCCACGTCTCCAAGCCCATCTCCGCATTCCAAGATCAGATTCAGGTCCGCCGGTCCTTTGGCAGGCATACCTTGTCGATGGGGGCCTACTTCGCGAACTATACGCAGGACAATCAATGGTACTTCACCCAGATTCTCACCGACGTGGCTGACCAGACACACTTTCTCGATGCCGTGGTCACTCTGCCGGGAGGCACGCCGGACACCGTCACCAGGAACGGGTTCGTAAATCAGCTGTCCGGCTATACCAACGGCTCCGGCCAGACCAGCATCATTTCGGGCACGGTAGGCGGCGAAATCCAGCTCACCGATCGACTTCGGGCCGACATCGGCGTGCGCGCAGAGTACGACAAGTACGTGCAGAGCGCGGAGAATACGTCGACCTTCGACTTGGATCTCGATTCAACAACGACCTTCAACAACGAAACGTTCGGGAACGGCAGCTTCCGCCATTTTGATCGTGGGCTCGACGATTGGTCTGCCTCGGTGGGTCTCAATTACACGCTTAAGCAGAATCTGTCGCTCTACGCAGCCGGGGCGCGGGGCTTCAAGATGCCCGCGCTGGACGACTTTCTGAACGCAACCGCCGAGCAGCAGGTAGACCTCTTTGAATCGAAGGAAGTGCAGTCGATCGAGGGCGGAGTCAAAGGCGGTTTCGGCCCCCTCAGCTTTACCGTGGGCGGGTTCTGGACCAAGCTGAAGAACATCGTGAGTCAGGGCCTGGTGATCGATAGCGTTACTGGCGGATCGTCGTGGATTATCGTTCCTTCGCCAGAGAACAAATCTTACGGCGCAGAGCTCGAACTGGTAGCGAGGGCCGCCCGGGGGCTCCAGCTCTTCGGAAGCGCCACCCTGCTCAAGGCAGAGCTGGGTACCGGCGCTGGCTCTGACATCGGAAGCCGGATCAACGGCGTACCGACCTCGATCGCCAACGCGGCGGCACTGTATTCGATTCAGGGTTTCAGGCTCAAGGCTGACTGGCACTGGGTGGACAGCCGGCCAGTGGATGTGAAGCAGGGCGTCTCACTCCCGGCTTACAACTATTTCAACTTCGGGGTCGGGTATGCGCTCAGTACCGGCACCACCATCACGGCCGACCTGCTGAACGCATTCCAGGGGAAGGGACTGGAGGAAGGCAACCCGAGGTTGGTATCCACCGGCCCGGTCTTCCTCGCCCGGCCCATTCTGCCTCGCCGGTTCCAGGTATCGGTGTCGTACGATCTTGGAGGCGTGCAACAGCGTCATCCCGAAGAGCCCTGAGCTGTAGTCGAGTCACGGCACTCTCCGGCGGCGGGCCCATCTGGACCCGCCGCCGTCTGCATAGGATCAAGCAATGAACCACCGACTGGGCCTGTGCCTGCTGTGCTGGGCCCCACTCTTCCTCGCTTTTAGTCTGGTGGCGCAACCAAGTCCACCGCAGTCGCCGGACAGCACATTCCTGCTTCAGAGCAACGATCCGGCTCGCCGTCCCTCTCCCTTCATCGGCAACGGTCATCTGGGCGTGGTGGTGCCCGCGCTGGGGCTTGGCCCCGCACCGGGATACATGACCGCGCTGTTCGAGGAAGCTCCGCGCGATGTGCCGCGTATCGTGGTGATTCCTGCCTGGGGCACCATCGGCTTGTACAACGGCACCCGCTGGCTGGCGGCTGACTCGAGTCCGGCTGCGGTTGTGAAGGATTATCGCCAAATCATCGACATGCGCTCCGGCACGGCGCTCACCAGCTACAGCTGGGGATCGGGGTCCCGGAAAATGACCGTCCGCGCCCAGACGTTCGTTTCCCGGGCGGCCTCATCTCTGGCGGTGAGCCGGCTGGATCTGACTCCCGGGTACACCGGCCGGGTGGGGGTCCGTTTTGCGCTCACCGGATGGCCGCCGCCCCGGCGTCTGGCGCTGGGAACCCTGCGCCGGGCCGATCCGAGCTGGGGGCCCAACGATATCTGGTATCCCGGCCACATGATCGTTCGCTCCCGCCAGGTGACCCGGACCGGTAATGGGGCCCGGCTCACCATGGCGTCGCTGCCCGAGGGCCGGCCCACCCTGCTGGCGCAGGCGCTGGAGCTGAGTTGGCCGCGGGCGCTGGAGAATCCCACGGTTCACATCACTGCTTCGGGCGACACCGCGCTGGTGGAGTTGAACTTTGACGGCACCGGAGGCAGGACCTACAGCTTCATTCAGGTCGCCAGCGCCATGGCATCCGCCACGGAGACTCACCTGGTCACCCGGGCGAGCGACGAGGCCAGGGCGGGCCTGGAGCGCGGCTTCCGTGCTCTCGCGGATGCCAACGCTGAGGCGTGGGGCCGCCGCTGGGAGAGCGACATCCAGATCGAGGGGGACCCTGGCCTGCAGCGGGTTGCTCGGTCCATGCTGTTCTATCTGCTCTGCAGCGCCGACTCCGCCACCGCGATGGGAATCGGTCCCATGGGTCTGTCCAGCGCGGGGTACTATGGCCACGTGTTCTGGGACTCCGACACCTGGATGTTTCCCTCGCTCCTGATCACCCATCCGGATATCGCGCATTCACTCGTGGCCTTTCGTGCCCGGACTCTGCCGGCGGCCCAGGCCAATGCCAGGAGCAACAAGTTCCGCGGCGCGCAATACCCCTGGGAAGCCGACGATCAGGGCCGGGAGACCACACCCTTCTTCGCGGTGCAGAACGCCCACTCGGAAATTCACGTCAACGGCGACGTCGCCCTGGCCCAGTGGCAGTACTATCTGGCTACCGGGGACTCCGCCTGGCTGGCGCGCGAAGGCCTCCCGGTGATCCGGGCGACGGCCGACTTCTGGGTGAGCCGGGCCAGCTACGATTCAGTCGGCGGCCGCTACCACATTCGCAACGTGGTTTCGGTGGCCGAAGGATTGATTGGGGTGAGCGACGACGCCTACACCAATGCGGTGGCTCGGCGGAATCTGCAAATCGCCACTGAGGCCAGCCGCCGAACGGGCGAGCGGGCCGACCCCCGCTGGAACGAGGTGGCCGGCAAGCTGCATCTGCCGTACGACTCCGCCAGCCAGTACTTCCGCACCTACGAGGGCGCCCCCGACTCGACCCTGGGCGACGTGACTCCGCTCCTGAGCTATCCGCTGGGTGTGGAGATGAGTGAGCGGGCCAAGCGCGCGCAGCTGGAGCAGGCGGTGCGCAAACTCCTCACCGAGGGTCCCGGAGCGATGATGGGCTCCACCCTGCTCTCGGTCGATGCGGCGGAGCTGGGCGACAGGGGCATGGTCGACTCGCTGCTGCCCCACAGCTATCGCAGCTGGCTGCAGGGCCCCTTCCTGATGTTATCGGAGACGCCGGACAAGAAAGACGCGGTGAACTTTGTGACCGGAGCCGGCGGGTTTCTCCAGCAGGTGCTCTACGGGTATACCGGACTGCGCTGGGGCGAGAAGGGACTGGAGCCTGCGTTCGATCCGGTGCTGCCGTCGCACGTCAAGCGTCTGACCATCCGGAACGTCTTCTCCCGGGGCAAACGGTACGACGTGATCGTGGACTCGTCCGGACGGCGGATGGTACCGCATGAGGAGTCCGCGCGATGACGGGCTTTTTCTACATGGTTCCGTTCGTACTGATTGCACAGCATGTGGGTTCAGCGGGAGAGGACGTCCTCCTCGCGCGTTCGCACTTGCTACGCTCGCGCGTCGAGTTTCCTGCTCCAGCCGCAAGTGCTGACACGCGCTCCGGACATCCTCTCCCGCCGAGTATGGATGCAGCGTCGAAGCCGAGCCGTGCTTCCTGCCCGCGGGGTCGGGGTGTCCTGAGCACGTGCCAGCACTTGCGGCACGACAAAGGGCTCCGGGTTGCGAGCGTAGCAAGTGCGAGCACGTCCGAAGGACACCCCGTCCCCGCGCTTATCGGCAATAGCGGATTATGGAAGTCAGTCGAACCGGTGCTCGCATTTCCCGACCCTGAGCTCGACGACACCGCCGCCTATCAAGGCTACCAAACGCGGTTCTATCGCGACTCCCGGAACAACACCGTTCAGATCTACCTCCAGCCGCAGACCTCCCGCGCGGTGCTGGTCTGGGCCGACGCCGCCAACGAAAGCGTAGGCTTCAACGCGCGCGACTCCCGCGGGCGCCCCACCCGTCTCTTCTGGGGCGCCACCGGGGCTGAAGTCGCGGATTCCGACTCCACCAGGAGCATCGAGTTTCGCCTGACCACTCCACTCTCTGCCGCCCAGCTGGGCTGGTTCGTGCTGGGCTCGATGCGGGTGGAGCGAGACTTTGTCTACGCCAAGGCCTACGAGAAACCGTTCGGCGCTCCCTATCGCGTGGCCGAGGAGTCTCTTCTGGTGGCCGACGTGGCCCGGCTTCCCCAGGACGAGCGGAGGCGTCATCTGGAGCTGCTCCACGCGGAGAGTCTGGAGCAGCTCCGTAGCCGTCTCATCCCAAATATCGAGCTCACGCCAGGAGACACGGCCCAGACCATCCGGATCGAGCGGCCCTCGCTCGACGGGCGCAACTTTCTCCGGCTCGAGCTCCTGGTAGATCCCCGCCGGGTAAAAGCCCGGGTGAAGGATCAAACTGTCTCATTGGAGACCCGGCCGGGATCGGCGCTCGGGTTCAGCGTGCGGGTCACCACCAATGCGGCTCCGCTCCATCCTCTGTCGAGACAGGAGATCTTCAATAAGGAGTTTCTCAGTTTTCTGGGCCGCGATACTGCCGGCAGCGACAGCTCGGCAAGGGCGGCTCGCCGGCTGGAGCGGCAGGTTCGCGGCGTCGAGCTCCTGAGCAGCCGGGAGAAGTTGATGGCGGGCCTGCCCAACTTCGCCACCTACTTCGGCCGCGACATGATGATGACCGCGCTCATGATGCGCCCGATCTGGTCGGCCGACATGCCGGAGCACGTGATCGCGAGCGTGTTGCGCAAGCTGGGACCGGAGGGTGATGTGAGCCACGAGGAAGCCCTGGGCGGGCAGGCCATCCGGGAGCACGCGATGGCGTACGACTCGCTGCTGGGCCTCTACTTCAAGCCGGGCGCCTCCGGCAAGAACAAGGCAGACAGCGCCCTGGCGCAGGCCCGTGAGCTGCTCGCGGATTTGCAGCGGACTCGGGAGAACTATCACATGATAGACGACGAGTTCCAGCTGCCCGTGCTTGCCGCGCGGTACCTGGCCGACTCTCTGGTACCCGCCACCAGGAAGCGCGCCTTTCTCCAGGAGAAGTCGGAGAGCGGAGAGTCCCGGCTGGCGCTGCTGCTGCGCGAGCTCAACCTGGTCTCCTCGCTCAGTCTTCCCTACGTCGAGCATCCCGCCGCTGAGAACCTGGTGAGCTTTCCCCAGCGAGATTCAACCCACTGGCGCTCGGCCAGCTGGCGAGACAGCGACGCCGGTTATGCCGGCGGCCGTTTTGCCATGGACATCAATGCGATCTGGGTGCCTCAGGCGCTCGAGGCGATCGGAGTCATTCTCCACTCGCTCCAGAAGCTCGGCCTGGACGAGGGCATCCGTGCGCCGGGAGACAGCGCCCCCGCCCTGCAGGTATATCGCAGCGATTCGATCTTCCTTCGCCGCGCGGTGGATACCTGGAAGGGCGCCCGCAAACATTTCACGGTCAAGCTTTCCCCCGGGCAGATCCGGAGCGCGGTCAACGCCAAGCTGCGCTCGCTACCTTCAGCCGAGCGGGCCTACTGGAACGGAGTTTTCACCTCCGAGAAGGAGCCGACCGATTCGCTCGTCTTCCTGGCTCTATCGCTGGATCAATCAGGCAAACCCATTCGCGTGGTCAACACCGACCCGGCTACCGAGCTGTTCCTCGATCCCGATCTTGCACCTGATCTGGTGTCCCAGGAAATCCAGCCGGTGCTCCGGCCCTATCCTGTCGGACTCTTCGTAGAGGGGCTGGGTCCTTTGGTGGCCAACGATGCCTACGCCTCACCCGCTATTTGGGATCGCTTTCAGAAGGACCAGTACCACAGCCCCCGGGTCGTCTGGGGCCGCGAGGTCAATCTCCTCTTCCTCGGCCTGGCCTACCAGCTGGAGCGCACCGGAGAACCCAGGCTGCGCGACGCACTGCAGCGGACTCTATCGGCGGTAAATGCGTCGGGGATGCAGCACAACGAGCTCTGGAGCTACGAGATCAAAGGCGGGAAGCTCAAGCCGGTCAGGTATGGCACCAGCTCGGATGTGCAGCTGTGGAATACCACGAACCTGGTCGTGCAGTACGTCTTGTCGCGCCTGCCTCATTAAGTGTCATCCTGAGCGCAGCGAAGGAGTCATCCCTTCGTAGCTGACGCTACGAAGACAAACGCTCTCCGCTCTCCGCGTCGAACCAGTGCAACTTCTCCCGGTCAAACCGGATTCCGACCATTTGCTCGGGCTCGACCGTGGTTTCAGGCGGTGCCACTATCCGAATTGCCGGCCCCTGGTTGTTACCCCGCAGGCAGAGATAGACCAGTTGCTCGTTGCCCCGTGACTCGACCAGCTCCACGTAGGCGTTCTCGTCGCCCGCACCCATGGCAACAATCTGAATGTCGTGGGGCCGGATGCCCAGGACAGCGCCGCTCGGCGAGAGCGCTGGGGGGACCTCATTCGCCGGCAGGAAGTTCATCGCGGGCGAGCCGACAAACCCGGCGACGAATTGATTCGCCGGCCTCAGATACAGCTCCATCGGCGGCGCAACCTGCTGCAGGAAGCCATCGCGCATTACCGCGACCCTGCTTCCCAGCGTCATCGCTTCTTCCTGGTCGTGCGTCACGTAGACCACAGTGGCCTTCAATCGCCGGTGCAGCCGCGCCAGCTCGGCCCGAGTCTCGACTCTGAGCTTCGCGTCGAGATTGGAGAGCGGCTCGTCGAACAGAAATACCTTGGGCTCCCGCACGATCGCCCGGCCGAGCGCGACCCGCTGACGCTGGCCGCCGGAAAGCTGGGCCGGCTTCCGCTCCAGCACCGGCTCCAGTGAAAGGGCCCGAGCGGCCTCCTCCACCTGCCGGCCTATGGCCTGCCGCGCGACGCCGCGCATCCTGAGCCCGAACCCGAGATTCTCCCGCACCGTCATGTGGGGATACAGGGCGTAGGTCTGAAACACCATGGCGATGTCGCGCTCCTGCGGAGGGAGCACAGTCACATCCCGATCACCGATCAGGATGCGGCCGCCGGTGGGCGTCTCCAGCCCCGCGATCATCCGGAGCGCGGTGCTCTTACCGCAGCCGGACGGGCCCACCAGCACCATGAACTCGCCATCGTTGATCTCGAGATCGAGACCCCGGGCGGCCACGTGCCCATTGGGATACGTCTTCTCCACTCCTTCGAGACGAACCGATGCCATGGCTACCCTTTCACCGCGCCGGCCGTAAGCCCCTGCACGATCCGCCGCTGGAACGCCAGCACCAGCAGGGTGACCGGCAATGTCGCGATCACTGCCGCGGCGAGAATCTGTCCCCAGGGCACCTGGTACATGCCGCGGAACAGCGCGATCGCGACCGGAACCGTTTGGCGCTCCGGGCCGAGCGTGAACGAAAGCGCGAAGAGAAACTCGTTCCAGCTGTACACGAAGGTGAGTATCGCGGTGGTGGCGAGCCCCGGCAACGCCAGCGGAACGATGACTTCGGCAAAGGCGCGGAGCCGGCTGGCCCCATCCACCATCGCCGCTTCCTCCAGCTCCGCCGGCAGCTGGCGGAAGAAGCCCACCAGGAGCCACACGGTGAGCGGCATGGCAAAGGTGAAGTACGGGAGTATCAGGCCGGGATAGGTGTTGATCAGTCTGAGGGAACGGAGCAGCATGTACAGCGGCGAGACCACGGAGATCTGGGGGAACATTCCCACTGCCAGGATGAAGCCGAGCAGCGCCAGCTTCCCTCGGAACTGGAGCCGCGCCAGCGCGTAGGCGCAGAGTGAGCCCACGGCCACACAAAAGGCCGTCGTCGAGCCCGCCACGATGAGTGAGTTCCGGATCGGGACCCAGAAGT
>DASUVR010000418.1:0-10613 GCA_036378855.1 Gemmatimonadales bacterium
GTCGACACCCAGCTTGGTCCGGTGACAACCACTCACGACGGCGCCTACGCCTTCGAGATAAGTCCTTCCTTTGCCGTACCTGGCCCGGCCAGCATGGCGCTGCGGGTCACCACCGGCGGAATCACCGATAGCATAGAGGGCGGCACGCTCGAGTTCCGCATCGGAATACCGGCCCGTGACACGGCCCGGTTCGATGTGGATATCGCCAGTCGGCATCGCGCGTGTTGAAACCGGCTCTTCTGCTCACGATCATGTCGCTCACCGTATCCCCGAGCGGGAACGCTCAGACTCAGGCGGATTCGGCAGCCGCGGTTCGGGCAATACACGCCGCGCTGACCGACTGGGTGGCTGCGGCCAACCGGGGAGACTGGAAATCCGCCTCGAAGGTGTGGGCCCCGGACCTGGTCGGCTGGTATCCCGGCCAACCCGATGACACCTATGCCCGGGAGATGGACCGGGTGGCCAACCCAAAGCTGGGCAGCCCGAAGACCCACTACGAAGTACAGGTGGTTGAGGTCATGGTCTCGGGAAAGCTCGCGGTGGTCCGCGACATTTGGAGATTCACCACCGCGGCAGGTAAACCGGACGCGACCACCTCCGTGGTACGCGGCTTCGAGGTATGGACGGAGCAGCCGGACAGCTCCTGGAGGATATCGCGCTGGATCAGCGCCCCGGAGCCACCGGCACACTGACTCAGCCTCTGTCTTTACTCGCGTCCGCTCTGGTAGCCGGTGGCGGATAAGATCCTGCAGTACCTGCTCGACCTGGTCACTCGCCTGGGTGACTGGAGTTATCTCATCATCTTTGGCGCGGCCATGCTCGAGTGTGCCGCGTTTGCCGGGTTGCTGGTACCGGGAGAAAGCCTGGTGCTGGCCTCCGGGTTCTTTGCCCATCAAGGAATTCTGCAGCTGGACGCCGTCACTGCTGCCGTTGCGCTAGGCGCGGTGGCGGGGGACAACATCGGCTACCTGCTCGGAGCTCGCCTCGGCCGAGATTGGCTGCTGAAGAAAGGCTCCCGCTTCGGCCTTCGAAAGAAGCGCTTAGCCCAGGTAGACGCGTTTTTTCAGCGGCGAGGACCGCGTGCCGTATTCGTCGGTCGCTTCATCGGCTTTGCCCGGGCCCTGGTGCCCTTCGTGGCCGGAGCTTCAGGAATGTCTTACCGCCGGTTCGTTGTGGCCGACGCTCTGGGCGCCGCACTCTGGACCGTTGCGTTCGTAACTCTGGGCTACGTGCTCGGGGCGAGCTGGCAGGTGGCTGAACAATGGATCAGCCGGAGCGGTCTGGTGCTCGGCGCGGTTCTGCTGCTCGGGGCCGTGTGGCTGTGGGTTCGGCGTCGGCGTCGGCGTCGGCGTCGGCAAGCGGAGACTCCACAAACGCCTTGAGCTTGCCCAACGCATGGTCCCACTGCCGCGCGATCAGGTCGAGCGATCGCTGCGCTTGATCCAGCCGCTCGGGCTGCAGCCGCCAGAGAGTCTCTCGCCCCCGCCGGCTGCGCTGCGCCAGACCTGCGTCCGCCAGCACCCGGAGATGCTTGGTAACGGCCTGACGGGTGACCCCGGAGCCGTCCGTCAGTCGGCTGATGGATGCCGGGCCGCCGCTGGACAGCCGGGAGACCAGACGGAGCCGGGTCTCGTCTCCCAGCGCGGCAAATACCGAAGCCGGATCCCGGAGCCTAGCTCGAGCCGGCAAGGTATCGAGTGATGTTCTTGAGTTGGCCGGTCCAGCCCGCGTCGTTCTCCCGGTATGCCTTGGCCCGGCGACCCACGGGGATCCGATCGAAGCCCGACTCGGTGACGGTGAGTCGAGTGCCCTCCGGAATCTCTTCCAGCTCGAATACCACCAGCGTCATCGGCTCGGCTGGATCCACGTCCGGATCGCCACCCGGTTGCCAGCGCCAGGAAAAGAGCCGCTCCGGTTCCATCTGCTCGACAAGAACCTCGAAGGTCAGGTGCTCGTACTTGGGGATGGTGATCGGACCCCGCGTTGTCTGGCCCGGAGCGAAGCGGCCGCTCAGCCGGGCCCCGAACCACTCGCCGAATTGGGCCGGATCGGTGAGGGCCTTCCACACCCGAGACCGGGGAGCCCGCAGAATGATGGTCTTCTGGATCTGGTCGGTACTCGCCCGGCCGGGCGAGAGCTTACTCGTGCTCATAGGCAACCTCCTGGTTGCGCATACAATACCACACCGCTCGGCAAAACGCAACCCATAGGTTGCCCATTGTACGGTTTGCCGGCTGACTGGGCGTTGCATGGTCTGCTTGCGGGCTCGCATATCCGCGCATTTGTTTGGTCTGAATCATGGACACTCACGGGCCCGGATGGAGACGACGATTGGACCATAAACCGCTCCTTCTGGCTCTGTGCTGCTCACTGGGGTGCGCGGATACGGGGAGCCAGCAGAAGCCCCGCCAGGAACCCTCAGCTCCTGCACCGCCGGCTAGTGATTGGCAAGTCAATCCTCGCTCCGGCAGTGGTCCCCTCACGCCCGAAGGAAGCGAGATCGAGCTCCGGGAGCGCTATGGTCCCAGTGCCGTGGAGAGCGCCCGGATCGAGTTGGGTGAGGGCGAGACGACACCCGGAACGGTGCTCTATCCCGGGGACAGCGTCCGCCGCGCCGAGATTGTCTGGAAGGACACGGTAAGCCACCGACGCCCTGCCCGGGTGATCATTCGCGGCACCCAGAGCAAGTGGCAGGTCGGCCAAGGCATTTCGCTGGGCACCAGCCTGCAGGAGCTGGAGCGTCTCAACGGGCGCCCATTCGTTCTGGCCGGGTTTGGTTGGGATTACGCCGGCGTCGTCACCGATTGGAAAGGCGGCGTCCTCGACTCCACGCTGGCGGGCGTCAAGCTCTACCTGGATCCCGGGCCGGCACAACAGCCGTCCGCGACCTACTCCCAGGTTCTGGGAGACCGGGATTACTCCTCGGACCTCCCGGCGATGCAGCAGCTCGATCCGAAAGTGGGACAGATCTTCGTGGACTTCGAATGAGCGAAGTCCCGCCCATTGCCGAACTGTTTCGGAGAATTACCCTGGGCGTGTACGCCGTCGGGGTGACCGACGGGCAGCGGCGCGACGCTTTTACCGCTGCCTGGGTGATGCAGGCGTCATTCGATCCGTTGATGCTGGCCATCAGCATCAATCCGGACAATGCGTCCTACGAGCTGCTGCATGCCACCGGTAGCTTCACGGTCAACGTGCTGAAGCGGGACCAGCTGGACCTGGCCCGCCGCCTGGGCACTCGATCGGGCCGGGATGAGGACAAGCTCGCCGGGATTCGGAATCATCCGGGTCGCCTGGGATCACCGATTCTGGAGGAAGCGCTGGCATATTTCGAATGCGAACTGATGGGGCGGACCCGGGCAGGTGACCACGAGCTGGTGCTGGGCCGGGTGGTGGACGGGAAGATTCTGGATCCCTCGGCAACCCCGCTGACATACGCCGACACGGGCCAGATGGACGGCAGCGCTGCCCTATTTCCGCGCAAGCTCTGATGCCGGTAAAGCGCCGGCCCGATCGATTGGAGGTACGATGAGCACAGCCATGATGGCCCGACCGGCGGCCGACGAGTCTTCGGCTTACTACCACCGATATATCGCCCGGGTCCCGGATGAGAGTCTGGCCCAGCAGCTGACTGAACAGGCCCGCGAGGTGGAGCGGCTCTTCGAGACCGTAACCGACCGGGATGCCCTGGCCCGCTACGCCGAGGGAAAGTGGAGCGTCAAGGAAGTGCTGGGACATCTGTGCGACACCGAGCGGATCTTCAGCTACCGGCTGCTTCGAATTGCCCGGGGCGACACTACCCCGCTCCCCGGTTATGACGAGAACGCCTACGTGCCGGCGGGGCGCTTCGACGATCGTCCGCTTCCCATGCTCCTGGGCGACTTTCGGGCGGTTCGGATGAGCACGGCAGCGCTGCTCGAGGGGCTGCCGGAAGAGGCCTGGGGTCGCTGGGGCGAAGCCAACGGCAATGCGATCACCGTTCGAGCCCTGGCATACATCATCGTCGGCCATGTGAGCCATCATCTCGAGGTCTTGAGGGACCGATACCACCTGGGTTGAGGCCAGCCGGTCTCATTCACACTTGACAGATGGAATGAGATCGGCAGATTGGCTCAACCGATCCGCAGTTTGATCCAACTCACACTCGCTCTCACATGCTCCGACCGCTCCGCCGCGCGGCAGCGCTATGCCTTCTTATCCCGCCGCTGCTACTGGCGGGAGCCCGTCCCGCCGAGGTAACGCCAAGGCCCCAGCGGACCGGCCCGCCGATCATCCACGGAATCATTCACTATGAGAGGCGCGGGGTCTCGGCTGCCCCCACGCCGGGGATCCTGACCGCCTGGCTCGTCGGCGGGGCCGCGGCTCTCGCCTCGCAGCGCGCGCTCCGGGGATTCATCAAGGCCATGAGCCTGGCAGCGAGCCTGGGCGGGAAGTCCTCCCTCGGCGGTGCGTCGTCCATCAAGGATGTCAACGACTTCATGCGGTCGACCGTCAACGTGGACCTGAGCGGCCTGCCGGTGAAGGCCGAATACGGCGCGGACGTCTCATTCACCCTGGAGGGCGACAAGAACGGGGTCTTTCAGCTCAGGGAGGGCTACATCAAGTGGAGCGTCAGGAACAACACCAGGCTCGAGCTCTCGAAGGACGGCAACACTCACATCTTCCACGATCAGGCCACCGGGCAGGGGAGCGCCCCTCTCACACCAGACCGCTCGTCCATCACCCTCCGGACCGAGGGTAAGGGGAAGGACATCCGGTTCCTGCTGGACGTCGACATCAAGCACCCGATGCCGACTGAGGGAAGCGCGCTGTGGAGCGCCATGAGCGGGCTCAATGTGCTGCGAATAACCGAGCACGCCGGCACCGAGCAGTGGCACATGAACGTGCTGGGCCAGCAGCACGACGATCCGCCCCACCACGGATTGCCCGGAGACGGAGGGTTCGGCTATTACCGAAGCGGTCCGCTGGACAGTGTGGCCTCGGGCCGCGAGGTATGGCTCAATCTGATGGACAGTCCCGAACGCATCGAGTACCAGCTGTTTCTCGACTGCTCGGCCACCATCATCGAGCCCCAGCCGGACGCGCGCCTGGTATTCAACTCGGCCACTCCCGCTCGAGTGGAGAAGAAGGCCAAGGCAGAGGCCAGGCCCGAACCCTGGGGTCCCGATCTCCGGTGGACTCTGCCCCAGGTGGAAGACAGCCGGAGCCAACCGACCGGGGATGAGCTGAGCGGTGCCGAGCTGCCGTTCTCATACGAGGGACTACCCCGGAAGAACTCGGATTTGGGCTCCAAGAACATCGAGGCTGCGTTTGGAACCAGTCGCACGCGGGGTGTCGCCTGCACTGACCCGGAGCCCCGCCCTGTGCGGTTCTTCTTCTCCCGCGAGGCCGACAACAACCCGCTCACTCCCAGGGCGCCGAACTGGTTTCAGTACTGGAAGCAAACTCCCGCCGCTCTGGGCCATGAGTCGGCCATCCGCTACCAGCCCAAGGTCGAGGCCTGCACCTCAGCGACCGTTGATGAGAAAGGGGTAACCCGCCAGGGCCGCGACTTCGGCTACTACCCGTGGAACACCTTCGCGGAGTACATCTACGTTTGTGACCTGAAGCCGGCAGGGTTCAAGACCCAGTTGCTGTTCGGCGGCGGGTCGGCAGATGGAATCGACGTGTTCGGGGTAACGGTGATCCATGAGTGGAGGCACAAGACCGATTTCGAGACCTGGTGGAAGCGGGGTTACAGTACCCGCGACGACCCGGACAAGGATCTGATCCCCAATGCAGAGGAGCCGAAGGTCAAGCCTCCTCCGTTTCTCACCGGCATCAAGAATGCCCCGGCCGCGTTCGATACCACCAAGTTCGACACCTTCGGCTATGGCTACGGCGATGAGCACTATCTCGCCTATGCCGAGGAGTTGAACTGGGACATGGGCTCAGCTGACCGGGAGGATTGGTCCTGCCCCGGCCACCAGGCGGGACAGCGCTGCGACTGATGGCCTCGCGATCTGGACGGTGGATAGCGGCCGTGGCGGTAGCAATACTGCTCGCCGGAATGGCCGTGGTTTTCCTCAGCAGAAAAAAGCCCGATTCCGGCTCGGATCCCTTGCTCAGGGCTTTGGACCGGCCGGCAGCCCCCGCCCGCGATACGACGATGACGCCGTCTCCGGCAACCCACCGACCCGATGCCGCCGGTCTGGCGGGGATTCTTCGCGATTCATCCTGGCAAGCCCGGCTGGGTGCGGTGAACTCTCTGCCTGGGCGACGGGACATACCCGCAGCACGCCGAGCCGAGCTGTTGCTGGCCGGGCTGGAACGGGAGATCGCCCGGCCTACCGACTCGCTCCGCTTTCCCGGCGGATATCTGCCGTCGAGCAGCACCTTCCGGCTTCAGTTCATGAGAGTCATCGAAAGCCTGGGGCCCGACGCCATCGGTCCGGCCCGGACCGCCGCTGAACGGTCCTCGCTCGAAGCCCGGGAATGGATGCTCCTGGCCCGGGCGGGCGCGGGCGACGTGGATGCCGCACCTTCCCTTCGAGAGCTGCTCAAGAACTCCCGATCGCCAGCGGTGCGAATGACCGCCGCACGTCTGCTTGGGCGGCTCGGAGACCGGTCGGCTATCCCGGAGCTTCGCACCGCACTGGGTGATCCCTTTACTGCAGCAGCCGATCAGAGCGATCTGAGGCTCCAGCCCTCCTCCTTCTATCCCGTGCGGGAGCAGGCTGCCGGCGCACTCCGGATGCTGGGTGTCAACGTGCAGCGCAGCGGCGACAGTTTCATCGCCAACTAGCCGAGGCAACCATCACCAATCCCCCTACGCCTCCGGCCGAGTCCTCGCCAACGCCGGTTGCACCCGAGCGGGCCGGCTGTTTCGCCAAGAGCTGTCTCTTCGGGTGCGCGGTGCCGTTCGTGCTGGCCGTGGTGCTCTTTGCGGTGGGCGGCAGACTGTTCGGTCCGCTGGTTCAACACCTGAGAGATAAGAGTCAGTACGCCGACTACATCGCCCGGGGCCTGGATGCCCTGAACATCCTCTCGGGCGACGACTCCACCGATACGGAGGTGGCCGTCAACACCCAAGGGGACAGCGGCACATCACGACGCCCGGCCCGCCGCCCTGGCACCAGCGACTCAGCCGGGGTCCCTCCGGATCTGCCGCGAAGCCCCAGGTCCCGCGAAACACTGTACAACGTGGGGCCGGATCACGTGCTCATCTTCCAGCGAGTGGATGGATCCCGGGCGGCGGCCATAGCACAAATGCGACAGGGTATGCAGCGGCAAGGATGGGCCCGGGTGAGTGATAATCCAGGCGAGTGGAGCACCATCATGCGCTGGAAGAAAACCGACCGAATCAGTGTGGTGGAGTTTGCGGAAGACCCGAGTGGAGGAACGGAGATCTGGATCAGGAGCAGTCGCCAGTCACTGCCCAAGCCCGTCAGTGAGCGACGGAATCCTTGACCGGCTTCAAGACCAGATCCTGAAAGTCGAAGCTGAAGTCCACCGACTCAGACGCGGGCACGATGCGAAGCTGATGGATGGTACCATCCGGGTTCAGCCAGAAGGTGGCGTAGGCGTCGGCTCGGAGCTCCCGGTCTCTCCAGCGGGCCAGAAAGGTGTCGTGCTGCCAATGGAGCAAGTCACCCACTAACGAGGGCGTTCGGGTAAGCCGGATGGCGAGCTTGTCTCCCTCCTTCGTCACCTTCACATCGCCGTACCACGGGTCGCGATAGGTTCCGGCGTACTTGAGCAGGGGAAGCGAAGGCCCGGCCATGGAGTCGCGCGAGCTGGCGGCCTGCTGTTCGGCCGTTCTCAGCTTCTGCCGGTTCTGCTGTACGATCTGATTGAAGAGCGTCGGATAATCGGGTGACTTGGCGCCGATGAAGTGGTCCAGCACCCGGTAGGTGATCGCGTCGAAGGCCGCCCCCGACTCCTGGTTAGTCAATACCGCGACACCCAGCCGGAGATCCGGGATCATCGCGACCTTGGACAGATATCCGGGCAGGCCGCCGGTATGCTGCCGCAGGATGTAGCCTCGGTAGTCCCGCACGCCGAGTCCCAGCGCATAGCCTGCCATGATCGCGCGGAGATGAGCCAGCTGGGGTTGATTCCCCGGTACACCGCCGATCGGCGTCGGCGTCACTTCCCGCCACAGCTCCTTGGCGCTGGCCGGCGAGAAGAGGCGAGAGCCATCGGCCACCTTTCCCGAATCGAGCTGAACCATCAGCCACTTGGCCATGTCCGCGGCGCCGGCCATGATACCGCCGGCCGGATTGGTGTTGTCGCTGGTGAAGGGCGCCACCGGCCGGACGGTATCGTTTACCTCCGCGTGGGTCCCCGCGACGTTTCCCTTGTCCATGGCGCCGGAGTGGCGAACGTCGCTGTCGTTCATGCCCACTTTGCGCAGGATCCGGTTCCGCACGAATTCCTCCCACGGCTGACCCGATACGGTCTCGATCAGCTCGCCGGCCACCAGATAGAGCACGTTGTCGTAGGCGTACGCGCTCCGAAACGAGGTGGCCAGCGGGATGTAGCGGATTCGCCGGGCAATCTCCTTCCGGTTATAGGTCGATGGAGGCCACCAGAGCAGGTCGCCGGCGCCGAGACCCAGGCCGCTGCGATGCACCAGCAGGTCCCGCACCGTCATTTCGTGGGTCACATACGGATCGGACATGGCAAAGCCGGGCAGATAGCTGGTGACCGGCTTGTCCCACTCGATTTTCCCCTCTTCCACCAGCAGCGCAAGGGCGGTTGCGGTAAAGAGCTTGGTGTTGGAGGCGATGCCGAAGCGGGTGCGGGCATCGACCGGGGTGGGGTCGCCCATCCGGCGGACTCCATATCCCTTGGCCAGCACGACCTTGCCGTCTTTCACGATGGCCACCGACAAGCCGGGGACGGTAAACGTCTCCATCACTCGTTTCACATAATTATCGAAATCCGGTGGCGGCTGTTGCGCCGCCGTGGGAGCAGAGATGAGCGTGAGGGCGGCGAGAACGGAAAGGGAAACTTTCTGCATGCGGGATCTACTCCAGGCGTTTAGGCTCCCGGGTCTGGGCCAGCATCCGCTCGGCAAAGTCGAGCCGTTCTTGCGCCTCGCTCAGCTCTCCCTGGAGGGTGGCCACGTCCCGCTCCACCGCGTCCAGCCGCTCCTCCAGCTGCCTGGTGGCCGCGGGGCTCTGGGGCAGCCCGCCGGGCCGCCAGTGGCGGGAGATTCTCACCAGGCCGAACATGATGATCGCGGCGATGGGAATGAGTGGCGCTAAAGCGTCCGGCTGCATCGAATCTCCTCTGACAAACCAAAGCTAACCGGTGACCTGGCTCACGGCTCGGAGTGGCTCAAAAGCCCAGTATGCACGCTCTCGAACGAGAAGGCCACTTCTCGCCGGCTCCGCGAGTTCGGCCGGCGATCATTACTTCAGGAGCGGATCATGGGAATTCTTTCCAAGCCAATCAAGACCTTGAACGACCTCTTTGTTCATACTCTACAGGACATCTATTACGCCGAGCAGAAGATCACCAAGGCGTTGCCCAAGATGATTTCGAAGGTCTCGGACCAGCAGCTCCAGTCCGCCTTTCTGACCCACCTGGCGGAGACCGAGCATCATATCGCCCGGGTGGAAGAGGTCTTCCGGATGCACGACGAGAAGCCCAAGGCGGTGACCTGCCCGGCGATCGACGGCATCGTGACTGAAGCCGAAGAGATCATGGGTGAGGCCAGCGACCCCGAGGTCCTGGATGCAGCGGCCCTGGCCGCCGCACAGGCCGTCGAGCACTACGAGATCACCCGGTACGGAACGCTCATTGCCTGGGCCCGGGAACTGGGACGCCCCGATTCCGCCGCCCTGCTGCAGCAGAACCTGGACGAAGAGAAGGCTACCGATCTCAAGCTGACCCAGCTGGCCGAAGCCAGAGTGAACCGGGTCGCAGTCTGAGCTAGTCCCGAGACCCGAGCCGCGAGGCTCGACCGCAGTTCCAGCGCCGGCAGCCCGCCGGCGCTTTTTTTAGGACTTGCTCGCCGCAGGGGCACGGTGGGCGAGAGAAAGCCGTCAACCAGAGAGCCATGATTCGAAGCTGGAGCTCAGGGTTAGTGTTGCTGCTGGCAACAGGGCCGCTGGCGTGCGCGAGACCATCTCCCGCAGTGGAGTCGGGTCCATCCCACCTGGCCGTAGCCGAGTCGCTGTACGCCGATCTGCGCGACGCGCGAGACCGGATCGACGTAACGCAGGCCTCGGGGTTGAACCGGACCCCCGACGACACATCTCTGACCGCGTGGATCACCGCTCACAATGCGCTTCGAAGAGTGGTAGCCGCCAGGCTCGACGGCATCGATTCGGCTGGGCTCCATGACGAAGACCGCCGTGCACTGGCCCAGATGAGGCGTACCCTCCAGAGCAGCCTCGACTCCCTGACCACACCGCACGCCGATGGTTCAACCGGGACGCTCAGTCCGCCCACCTGCAACTATGACGCTCGCGCTGTCGCGGCCTCCCCTCGCGCAGTCGATTCTCTCCGGGCCCGGATCTATGCCTGTTACGGCTGGGCTCAGTCTCACGTTCCCGTCGCTGACGACACCCTCGACCGGTTGACCATCCTGGGCCGGTTGGGACGCACCGCTGATCCGGACG